>JBDRSF010000054.1:0-15762 GCA_043825135.1 Candidatus Magasanikiibacteriota bacterium | reverse complement strand
TTTGTAAGCATAGTTTATCGTACTATGAATGGGATTGCCGCGTCGTTATTTCATACTCCTCGCAATGACACTTGTTTTAGTTTGTTTACCCTCCATAGATCATATTTTATTAATATTTTGTTTGTATTTTAATAGTATTTCTTAAAAAGAACATAATAATTACTCTGTCCCACCCCCGAAGAGGCGGGACATAATAATGATTATTATTTTTCACTATCCTATTTGGATTATTCAAATACTTCATAACCTGGCACACCAGTGGCAATACCAAGCTGATTAAGTACAAACTTAGCAATAGCATAGGCACTCAAGATGATTGCCAAACCAATAACACCAGAAAAGATAATTTTGCGAGCTTCGCCAACTTTTTCTTCATTACCACCAGCTGTCATCCAACGAAAACCACCCCAAAGTACGATTACTACAGCCACAATACCTAACAATCCCAAAGAAACATTAATAATCTTAGAAATTGTATCTCTAATATCTTCTGAACCAAGACCAGTATCTGAAGCATAACCAATACCAAAAGTATCAGTTGCACTTTGTGCAGTGGCAAAAGATGGTACTAATATTATACCAATAACTAATGTCGCCATGACCATCATGACTGTTTTGTACTTGGCTAATTTTGTCAATAAATACATGTTATCACCCCCTTTCGGTTAAGGATTATTTTTGATTTTTTACTAGCTTTCTATCTGGCATTCAGCCGAACAACCATCACTATTATCTGTATTAATATCATCACAAGTTTCTCCTGGGCCGATCGTACCATCACCACACACATCTCCCACCACTGGATTTTCTGTTGTTGGAGATGGTGCTGTAGGATCAGAAGTACCAAGATTTGAACTAATATCATTGCCTTGTTCCTTTGCATCGATGCTTTCCAAAACTAAACCCATTATACCATAGCTCCCAAATATAAGGAAGAGGCCGACGACTGCCCAAACCATGGTTTGGGTACCTTTTTTTACTTTCTCTGCACTACCGGCTGAGGTCAACCAGGTAAAACCACCAAAGACAAAAACCAGCAAAGTAACAGAACCCAAAATTCCCATGCCGACAGTTATTATTTTCCCCAATAAAACTCTAATGTCAGTGGTTGTTAAAGGGTTTGTTAATTTAACAGGAGCCGGAGCCGTAGATCCGCCAGTACCCGCCGTAGCGCCACTGGCTGGAACTGAAGTTGTTCCATCGTTTTCAGGGTTTTTGGTAGGCGATGGAGTAAATATACACTCTGCATCATTGTTACCAGCTGCTATAAGTTCTACTATCTTTGTATTACAGGCTGATTGATTTTCCATAGGAAGAGGTGGCATCGGAGGAATTCCCTCCCCTAAAGTACACCCACATGTACCCATAGCAGTAACACTTTTTGCAAAAAAAACACAACCAAATAATAACAGCGTAATAAAAAATATTTTTTTCATAGATGAATGTTTAAAATTATGAAACAATATTATAGAACATCGATCGCCACAATGTTTATAATTAACTGCAATCAAATTTTGGTTGATTTGGGTAATTGTGGTAATTGGCGTTCTATTTTTAATCCACCTGAGGTTAATCCGTCCTCTGGTAGACAAACTTTCCTATTTTATCCCCCTAAAATCCTCCACCACATCAAGAGCATCCAACATAAAATCAATCAACATATAAGCACTGAGAGATATTACCATACCAACCACAGCGGCCACCATAATATCTCGGCCTTTTTTGACTTTTTCAGCATTACCAAAAGAAATTACAATCGTAAAACCACCATAAATAAAAAATGCAAATGCAAACGAGCCAATAATGGCAAACAAATATGAACCAAGATTAATTAACAACTGCAGTAAATCATTAACATTACGACAAGTACCAGAAAAAGCACAAGGTGGTAAGACTCCACCAGCCTCTACATAACCTTCGGGCACAGGATATTGTGCTTCATAATTAGCTGTTTGTTCTGCGGTTGATACAGGCGCACTCTTAGTGGTCCCCGCAACTGCACCAGCAGTGCCCGTGTTGGCTGTCGCTGAACTTGCTTCTACACAACTACCACCTTCAAATTTACAAATAGGAGCCCCCTTATCACAAGCATTTTTACAAGCTTCGGGAGATTGATCGCATTTTAAACCTTTTGTTAGATTGGCACAGACAATCTTTTCAACTTCTTTGGCTTCACAAATTTTATTACTAGCATTCCATTGGCACAGATCAGAACTATCACATGGGCCGGCACAAACACTAATATTTGCTGCAGTTTGGGTTGAAGCCATTTCATCACAATTAGAAAAAGCCACTAGTTTTTCACAATCATCTAGTTTTTCAAAATCAGAATAACTAACACACTTTTCTTCTCCCCACTCAACTGAAATACCACCAGGACCAAATGGATTATCTACTGGTTCTGCTGCACCTTTATAAACTAAACTGTCTGTAAAACCACAAATTTTCATTTCGCAAGACTGAATCTCACATACAGTATTTCCTGATTTGGCTTCTAGAACACTTTCGCTTGTGATTGCACACTCAACTACATCATCTATCACAGCTAGATAACCTAATTTTTGTGGTACAATACAAGTACCTGTTATTTCTATATAATAATCACAAACACAATATGGTGCAAAAGCTTTGACCTCTTGAAACCCCAACAAAGAGAAGATTAAAACAAAAAACAAAAATATTATTTTCTTCATAAAAAATTACATTGTCTGCTGAATTACTTTGGCGGTTTGTTGGATCAGCTCTACATTGCGTTGAGCTTCGGTTTGCTTGCCACCAATGGGTTGCAGATAATTAAAAATTAAATCTTGTAAAGCTTGTTCAGCCTTTTCTTTGTCACGACCATGGTACCAATTCTCGGCTTGCAGAATTGTAGAAACAAATGGTGCCAGTACCAAATCTTTTTCTTGATCTTTTATTTGCGCTCGCAAAGGCGTTGGTCGCTTGGTCTTATCAGTATATTTCTTAATATTTTCTTGAGTTGTTATAAATCTAACAAAATCCCAAGCAGCATTTCTATTTTTTGTTTTACCAACCACTGATTCTATATAATAATTTGCAATATTAACCGGTTTACTTGGGTTTAGTTGTGGAACCGGCACAATATCCATATTTATTTGTGGAGCACGAGACTTTATTAATGGATAATCATAAGCAAAACCAAAATAGAAAACAACCTTACCAGAAGCAAAGGCATCTAGAGCATTATTCATATCCTTATTCCAAGTATACACATCTTTGGTTTGATTAGCAAAATCAGTATAAAAACGGATAGCATTCATAGTTGGATGTGAATCTGAATTTGATACTTTTAGACCACTGTCAAAAGTAACTGTATTCCCCTGAGCTATTTTTATACCACCCTGAAGCATTAGGAGTGATAAAATATCAAAAGATCGGGGAATATTTTTTCCTGTTCCCAGGGCAGCACCTGATTGTATTATATCACCTTTTTCATTAAAAATGGTAGTCTCTCGCACCGCATCCATCAACTCTTCCCAGGTGTTTGGTGGTAGTGGAATCCCAGCTTGGTCTAATAAATCTTTATTATAATAAAGCGCCAACACATCCAAAGCCAGAGGGACACCATAAATTTTATTATTTATCACCACATCATCATAAACTGTACTAACAAAATTTGACTTTAGAGCATTTGGGGTTAAAAAAGAAATAGTATCTTGAGTTATTACTGTTTCTTTGGCATAGGTACCTTTTATAGAAACACTCGCCATTTGAATTTGCTCTGGTGCTGATAATAATCTAGCTTGATATTTACCAAGATCTCTAGTGTTGATAGAAACAATATCTGGCCCAACATCATCAGCTAAAGCATTTACAAACAAATCTTCAAATTCTTCTACCCTAACCTTTTTTATCTTTATTGTCACATAAGGCCTGTCTTGTTTGTAAGCATTGGCCATTTCTTGTAAAAATCCAGTGTCGTTGTATATTGTCCAATAATTCAAAGTTATTGGCCGAACCGAAGCCTTTTGCTCCTCAGTCAGCCCCTTACAACCAAGGCCAGAGGTTAGGATTGTGAGAAGTATGAGTGGTAGGATGAGTAGTTTTTGTTTTTTCATAAAAGGTGAGGGATAAGTGATAAATGATAAGTGATAAATGATATTTTGTTTCTTTTTCTGTACTGTGAGAAACTTACAGCAAGACCTTGGATTGACAAAGGTGTTATTGCGAACCCTGATTCGCATCAGGGTGAAGCAATCCCAGTCTTTAAAACACTAACTATGGCATTAAAGTATGGGATTGCTTCGTCACTCCGCTACGATCCGCTCCTCGCAATGACACAGTGTTGCAATAAAACTGGTTCATGTGTCATTGCGAGAAGTCCCGACGAAGTACGGGACGACGTGGCAATCCCAGTCTTTAATGCTCAAAACCCTTCTGATAAATCTTCCCAATCGGGATTATTTTTTTCTATTAAATCTATTTTTTTTCTTGAACCAGCTTTTAATTGTTTTTCTCTTTTTATAGCATTTTTTGGATCAGTGTAAGTTTCAAAATAAACTAGATCTTGTAAATTATATTTGCTAGTAAAACTTAGATTTTTAGTTTTCTGTTTATGTTCCCAAACTCTTCTTATTAAATTATTTGTTATTCCTACATACAATGTGCCATTTTCTTTGTTTGACATTATATAAACATAATAATTATTTGTAAGCATAGTTTATCGTACTATGAATGGGATTGCCGCGTCGTTATTTCATACTCCTCGCAATGACACTTGTTTTAGTTTGTTTACCCTCCATAGATCATATTTTATTAATATTTTGTTTGTATTTTGTTAATACTCCTCACAACCCAAACGCCTTAAAAACAAAACTAACAATCACATAACTGGCTAGAATAACAATAATTCCCATAGATGACCAGAGTAACACATTCATAGCTTTTTTTTGATGTTCAGAGTTGCCGGCAGCAGTCATCCAAAGTAATCCGCCATAGACAAACATTACTAAACCGATACTTCCCATTAAACCCATGGCGGTTTTTATTAGATTACCGATGAGGTTGGGGATATTATTTGATTTTAGTTGGTTTAGTTCGGAAAGTTTGTTTAAACCAGTGAATGGATCGGGGTCGCCTACTAAATCTTTTTCTACCACAGTAAATGTGGTACCAGATTTACAATCTTTTTCTTCTATATCTTGTTTAAACACACAATTAGTGGTTTTTGTACCATCACATAATTGGCCACATAACTCCTCTTTGCCAACATACTGTCCTGCTATCTTTTTATCAAAATTATAAACACAACAACCACCTGCTCCAGGCTCAAAACTACATCTTGATTGTTCTTGTTTTTTATCAGTCTTAATTGCTTCTTTGGATGTCTCTAGACACCACATGGCACAACTTTGTAAACTACTCTGTCCACTACTTTTTGTTTGGGTATGCAACACAGCAGTACACTCACCTGTATTATCTTTTTTACTTATATCACTTATAAAAACACACCCTTTGTAATCTTCTGGTTTCATCTTGCATGGTATAGAACAACTAGTATTTGTATCGACTGTCTTGAACGATTCATTTCCATCTTTTTTTATTTGCAAACAATTGTTGGAGTCACCAACGGCACTTGCAAATGAAAAAAAAGACAAACCACCAAAAACTATAAATAGAAATAAATAAAATTTTAATTTTTTCATAAAATCTATTGAAAAATATTATTAAAATATTTATTCGTTATTTTTTTGCATTCTTTGCATTATAAGTGGTATTTATAGTTATATTGGGCTAATAATTTCCTTGTTCTGCTAAAATCTGCTATTATCTGTTTTAATCTGCTGTATTAATCGCGATTTATACAGCAGATTAAAACAAATTGGAACAAATTTTAGCAGATATAAAATTATTTTGTAATTTACAATGATTATTAATCATAGTTCAAAAACCTAAAGCCCAAAAGCCTTAAAAACAAAACTAACAATCACATAACTGGCTAGAATAACAATAATTCCCATAGATGACCAGAGTAACACATTCATAGCTTTTTTTTGATGTTCAGAGTTGCCGGCAGCAGTCATCCAGAGGAGTCCGCCGTAAACAAACATTACTAATCCCACACTTCCCATTAAACCCATGGCAGTTTTTATTAGGTTGCCGATGAGGTTGGGGACACTTGTTGTTTTTAGTTGACTGAGCCCAGAAACATCTAGATATTCAAACTCAACCCCTTCATAACCACCACCCACAGCACCACCCGCTTCGCTTTTTGTTTTTTTACAAACCCTTCCCATGTCACTTGTGTTACAAATTTTTAGTTGTTCTTCATTTAATTTAGCTATTGTGTCAGATTCATAATCTTCTACATTCACACACTTATACTCCTCACCCGGCTTAGTAAATTTTTTTCCACAATCTTCGTCTGTTTTACAAGCAAAGGAAGCATCAATTGGACAACCAACCCCACAAATTTTTTTGTTAGGATCAAAGGCATAACCAGGTGGACAAGTTTTTGCATCAACATAATCATTGAGGCACAGATCTATCTTACTACCACATTTATTATTTACACAACAGGTGGCACTTTTACTACCATCCCCGACAACGTAAGTCTTCGTTTTACCATAAGTTTCGCTTTTGGGATCTCCGTCTGGCGCCTCTCTGCTACCAAGCCAACAATTTAAGCTTTCTCCACAATAAGTCGCAGGAACACCCCCAACATCTAGCTCAGTACATTTATATATACCACCATCAACATCCGGTTTACTACATAAACCAGTCTCATTTGTCTGACTAATACAAAAAGGAGAGCCACAACCAGTTATACCCGAATCCAACCCAAAAGGGCAACCACAATCGTTGCTAGCACTTTCAACGAAAACACAGATACCAATAGGAGTACTATCAATTTCCAAACTTTCACATTTATACGGTCTAGTAACACCGACTGTTAAAGCGGAAGGTAGAGAACAGTCACTATCACCATCACAATTAGGAAAAAATTTACAAGAATTACCTTCATCACCTTTATTACAATAAGCTCCAATTGGACAAGTAATACCACTGTCACAAACCAAAGAAAAATCCTTTTTGATACATTTTACACCACTCAGACCAAAAGTTCCCCAATCGCTCTCTGAAATTTTATAATTTTTATTTCCACCAACCACAGCTGAAGGTAGCATTATTTTTTGCCCCCCATCTTCAAGCCCACAAACATCAAATTTATATGTTGCTGAAAAATTAAATTCGGTAAATTTACCTCCCAAATTATCTCCTGCTGGGGTCGGATTTATTCCACATTCAGTTAGATCAATCTGCTCCCAAGTAAGGAGTTGTCCTGCGTTTGGTTGGTGTTTCTTGAGATTATTTAAATCATCACAATAAGGATTCACAAATTCATCTTTTGTATGCAGTAAATATTCTCCAAAAAAAGGTGCACCATCTTCTGCAACATCTCCATTTATATCCAAAAATTCTACTTGACAACATTTCAAATCAGCTATTTCAGCACCGGAGGGTACAATTAATGCTGTTGGACTAACCCCAGCACTCTTTACAAAATCTGGTACCAAAAACAAACTCACCAAAAATACAAAAAAGATACTTGTCTTAAAAATCACCTTCATACTCTACTTCTTAAAAAAATAATTAACTGTTTCCAACAACTTTTCCTCACTACCAGTATCCAAATACTTCCCTTCATATTCATAAGCATAAAAATCATTGGTTTTCAAAAGTTCATTGGCAGAATCTGCTACCCAGATTTCACCGCCTTTGCCATGTCCTTGTTTTTCTAGTAATTTCCAAATGTCAGAGGTAAACACATAACGCATACCACCGACAATTAGACCATGTGGGGAAACATTTTTTATATCTGGTTTTTCTACAAATTTTTCAATTTTGAAAACTCGCTTATCTTTAGTCTTCTCTGCATAAACATTACCATAGCTCGTCATAGCTTTCTTATCTTTTATTCTCTGCACCCCAATCACTGGTGCATTATATTTTTTAAAAACTTCTAAAATCTGTTTGGTTGCCGGAGTCTTGCTGTCAATAATACTATCAGCATCAGAAAAAACAAATGGCTTATCCCCAACTTTTGATTTCGCACAAAGCAAGGCGTGTCCATTGCCCAATGGTTTTTCTTGATAAACATAAGAAAACTTTACTTTTTTCAATAATTCTACCAAGTCTTTTATATAATTGTATTTACCCACCCTTTTTAGGTGTCGCTCAAGTGCCAAATCACGCTTAAAATATTCCCTAATTGATTCCTTGCCACGACTAATTACAATTATAATTTCTTTAATACCGCTTTCTGCCATTTCCTCAACAATGTATTGCAAAACCGGCTTTGACCCGACTGGAAGCATTTCTTTTGGAATTGATTTGGTAATAGGCAAAAATCGCGTACCAAGACCGGCTGCGACAATGACTCCTTTGCGGACTTTTGATTGTGATTTCATACGCCTTTATTATAACAGATGTTTGGTGTTTTTACAAAAAATCTAGTGATAAATGATAGATGATAAACGATAACTTACTAAGAAAAATATCATCTATCACCTATCATTTATCATTAAAGTGAGGTGTTAAAAAATTAACATTATAATCCACACCCCTACAACTCCTCCCAAGATATAAGTTCATAATTCGTCTCCACCGGAAATCCTGGTGGTGGGTTGTAGCGTAGATTACCATCGTAGCTGTGATAAGTATCAACAAAACCAGATATTACATGGCCCCAACCGTTGACCCACTTCCAACCACCACCTTCATAGGAAATTTGTGAACCAAAAATAGACAGACTGTCTTTCAGATCATCATAATAATAAGGACGAGAGATCTGACCAAATTGTGATAATAATGCTGAATCAATTTCCATGGTATCTGGCACTTCGTATGGAACATGAATATTACCTTGAGCCATTACCCCTAATACATCATCACTTGATTTTTCATTATAGGTTAAATTATTATTAATAAAGACTTTTTTATAGGGCTCTTGAACAGGAAAACGGCCGACCGCCACACTGACTCTGCCGTCTACTACACCTTCAATCCAAGTTTCATCTTCAATAAAAATTGCACCATTTCCTGGAATATCATAATTATCAATAAAAGTTTCAGTGCCGATATCATAACAATAGATTGTCCCATCCCAATACCAACCAGACCAACCTTTGTTTTTCCATTTACCTTGACCATAATAGCAATCACGGGTATTGACTTTGTATAAATCAAAATTATCTCCCGTAAAAACTAGATGCCAACCTTCTTCGCCTGAAGATGTTAAATGGATACCACCATCATCAGCCAAATCTCTAATATTGGCCATATCACCGGTAATAGAAAAGAAGTCAATCGCCGGCACTGGATAGCGCCAAAAACTTTTTGGTCCACCACCACCGTAAACGCGAATTGCACTATCTACCCAGGAATCGGTTTCGCCATCAAACCTAATTTCACCATTGGAATGAACCGCTCCATGCACCTCGGTGGTAAAACTAAAATTCATTCCTGCGTTAGATAAAAAAGTATAATCTGTTAGCGACGGAAAACCCAAACGAACCTGAATGGTTCTAGTTGATTGAGGTCGTGAAATTGTCCAACCAGTTGATCTCAATATTACCACACTACTCCCAGGTGGCGGTTCATCTATTTCCAATGAGTAATAACCAATCAAGTTTCCATCTTTATCATTATATTCATGTATATATGGCCCAGGTTCACCACCAGTTCCATCCCAATAGTCTGTTGCATTATGTGCCAGATGCCAACGATAATAATTTACCCCTGCCTCAGCAATATGTAATGATAAATCATGATCATGTTTAAAATTAGAAGCCTGATTCTCAAAAATTGCATAATTTGAAACACCCATTATTACCATAGTCGCTGTAATCGCACCAAAAATTAGAGTAAAAATTAATATATTTCCTTTTTGGTTGCGCTTATGTAAGTTTAATTGTGGTTTGGTCGTTTGAGGCATTTGGGAAGGTGTTTTGATAAGTGATAGGTGATAAGTGATAGGTGATAGGTGATGGGTGATAAGCGGGGCAAAGATGTGTCATTGCGAGGAGTCTTCACAATGACACATTCTTATTTCGCTCGCTGTCTATCATTTATCATTTATCAAAATTTATTTAAACAAAAACATGGCTTCTGATTTCCCGACCCAATAACAATCATCAATTCCCCTTCAAATTCCTAATCCCCACCATACTCTCCACATGTAACGGTACTGGGGTTTTTTCTGGATCTTTTTCAATTTCTAATTGGATTTTTATTAACTTAACTAATGTAGTATCGGCTGGTGTTTCTAGTGGATCTTCAATGCCGGTATAATTTTCATCAAAATAAATAAAAGTTGGTACACCCTCAGAAAGATTGACTACATAATGTGCCAGCTCTACTGTCGTTTCAACACCTGCATAACCCAGAGGATTTCCACTTGGTTTTACTGTTCCCATTTTTAAAGTCGTCCCATCTAACCAAAACCTAACTTTTTCTACAAAAGAATCTGAATCTGTATTTGTATATATTATTAATTCATTGTCTTCTGCTAAAACAATGGCATGACTACCAATACTAGATTGTTCAGTTCTACGCACAAAATCCACTACTCTTTGCACGGCCTGCCGACCATCTTTTTGCCCTTCTAATTGATTCCAAATAATTGTATTGTAACGAAAACCACTTATTAAAAGCCAAGCCCCAGCTAAAATTACCAAAGTAAAAATACCCATTGCGACGAGTAGTTCTAGGAGGGTAAACCCAGCACTACTTTTTTTTAATGAAAAAAAGTAGTGCTGGGTGAAGCCGTAATTATCAATCAGTGGTTTTTTAAACATATTTTATCATCTATCATCTATCATCTATCACTTTTGGTGTTGAGTGAATAGATGATAGATGATAAGTGATAGGCACTCTCTACAGTTGTTTTTTAACTCGCCACCATCTCCACCGAAAATATCATATCACCATCAACAGTAATAGTCTCAGTTTTGGTCTGATAACCATCTCTTGTAACTTCAACTGTATATTCTATATTTTCTAAATCACCAAAATAACTTTGGCCGGGTGGTGTACAACTAGTGGTATAACTTATGGAAACATCAGAGACTGTTGGTGTGGTGGTAGCCGAGTCTGTCATCAAAAATATTTTATAACGTAAATATTGACTGTTATTTTGTACATCGGCAATATCACTGTTTCCATTATCATAATAGGTGTCAGTTGTTCCGTCTGGCCCAAGATAATCCCAAATTTCAGGAGTAGTAGTGTTACTTGTTGCCAACTGAAAACGAACTGGAGTTGATCCGGTTTCAATTGGTTGAGAAATTGGTTCCCAAATTAAATTAACAAAATTAACACTTGTCCCAAGATCAAAAATTGATGATTCTAAAACACCACTGCTTACATAATTTTCACCCACTATTTTTAATTTTATATCTCCGCTTGGGTCAATATTTTCTATCTTACCATCATCTGCCCAAAACTCTGTATTATTGGAAAATAAATATTGTCCTGGTCCACCTGACCAATCTGTTTGTCTAACAAAACCAACCCCGGTTATTTTCGTTTCATCAAGAACTCCTCCTGACACATGGATGCTGGCATTAGAAATTGGTTGACCAGTAATACTATCTAAAACATTTACCAACAGAGAATTGACAGTGTTTATTCCTAAAATAAGTTGGATAAATTGATTGGCTCCAGGCAAAAGTGAGGTTGGTAGAGTGGGAATACTACCAATAAAATCATAATTTGAACTTTGAAAAACATAGTTATCCCATTCCATGTTATTAAAAATATAATTACCAGTTCCGTCGGTTATTATATCATCAGAAATTTTTAAAACAGGATCAGTCCCAAGTAATTTACTGCCGGAAATATGGATTGGAACATTTGGTAATACCAAACAAAGCTCATTAATTGTATTAACCTCCATTGTGGCCACATCATCAATTGAAAAACTTACTTCAGTCACATCTTGGGCAACAACCGAAGCGAGTGGTTTTACCGGACTAGTCACTATTTCGGTCGGAGCCATATTTTGATCAGATGTAAATCCAGCTTTTGTGACTGTAATTTGATATGCACTAAGCCCTTCCCCTAGATCCAATAAACGCAACATGCCATCATTATCTGTGGTATCTACTAAATCTATAGTTGGATCGGTTGAAGTTGAAACAACATGAACATTGGCACCCTGAACCGGCTCACCATTGGCATCAAAAACTTCTATAAATAAAGCGCCATGAGTGGGATCACCTTCTAAAAACTTTGGCGCCACATGAGTATTCATAGTAAGAGATGTGTTTTGTCCGCAAGTATCACAAATAATTTCCACTTCTACTAATTTATAGTCAGCGGGGGTAGTATCATTTGGATCACCACCAATTGTACCATCATAGGGATCATCAATGTTTCTAATGGTACGCGTGATTGTAAAATTAATATTATTTTGAGTAGTTGTAACAATGTGTTCTAAAACACCAGCTGGGCTTCCGTTTATAATTCCAACATCATAAAAAGACATATTGCGAATAATTTCAATTTGTTCATTTAATATAGCTGTTTCTACTATCCGCAGACGAGACTGATAAACAACTTTAAAAACAAATTGAATGCCCGAATAAACCCCAACTGCAAATATCACAAAAATAGCCACACCTACCATGACTTCTATTAGGCTAAACCCAGCACCACTTTTTTTTAATGAAAAAAAGTGGTGCTGGGTAAACCCTTTCTTTTTTTTAAAAAATCTTAACATAAAAATTACAAAGAATTTTCTTGTATATTATTTATATTATACCATATTTTAAAATTAAATTCTTGTAAAGAACTACACTTTTTGCTATAATAAAACAAACCAACACTGGGAGTCTATCATGGAATTAGGTCCTGTTTGGGGTTTGTCTCTTTTTTGTCTTATCTGGGCAGTCGAAACCGCCCTCAACAACCGGAAAAACTGTGGGTTCGCCCCCGCTAAATTCCGCCAGAAGCCCAGAGCTCCCCTGGCTGTCTTCATCCTCTCTCTCGTATTAGCCCTCGGCTTCACATACGCCGATAGGTTGCCAAACATCTTGTAGCCAAGATGTAAGACCAGGTGTTGGTCGTTCTTTTCTCAAGAACCACCTCCGCCTGCGTAAGTTTGTTTGTAAAAATAAATTTGCGTAGGAGATTGGGGTGGTTTTTGGTTTGTCGACAACTCACCCCCTAGCCCCCTCTCTTGCGTGATAACTCACCCCCTAGCCCCCTCTCTTGCGAAGAGAGGGGGAATTGGAATGTTTTTTATTCAAAAATATATTTAGATATGATAGAATTATATATATGCTAACACGAAAAGACGTAAAAGAAACTCGCAGGAATTTAAGACATAATCAGACAGAAGCTGAAGATGTTTTTTGGAGATATGTGAGAAATAGAAAACTTAATGGAGTAAAATTCCAAAGACAATATTCCTTTGTTTTCAATGATATTAGTAAAATAAAATTTTTTGTAGCAGATTTTTATTGTCATGAATTCAAATTAATTGTAGAAATCGATGGTGATGTACACCTTGGTGAGAAACAAAAAGAAAAAGACCAGTTTAGAACAGACAGATTGAATGAATTGGGAATCAAAGTGATTAGATTTACCAACGAAGAAGTGACAGCTAATATTGAAAACGTCTTAAACACAATAAAAGCCCACCTAAAATAATGCCCCTCTCTTCGCAAGAGAGGGGTTGGGGTGAGTTGTCGTATGCCCCTCTCTTCGCAAGAGAGAGGTTGGGGTGAGTTGTCGCCAAACAAACTTGACATTTTCACAAAAATCATTCATAATATCACAACTAATAAACTAATTATCTTATAAACTAATAAACTAATATATGCCCTACACAACCAAAAAACTAGACAACTCACAAATTGAGTTAAAGATCACAGTCACACCAAAAGATTACCAAAAACACTTAGAAAAAACTGCTGTAAAAATCTCTGAACGCGTGGCTATCAAAGGTTTCCGCTCTGGTAAGGCTCCTTATGAAATGGTAAAAAATGAAGTTGGTGAGATGAAAATCATGCAAGAAGCTCTGGAACAAATTGTTCAAGAGAGTTTTTATAACACAGTCAAAGAAGAAGGGATTGAAACAATTGGCATGCCAAAAATTAATATAGAAAAAATGGCCCCTGGTAATGATATTGTTTTTGTGGCTGTGGTAGCCCTTTTACCAAAAGTTAAATTGGCCGACCTTGATAAAATTAAGGTAAAAAAAGAGACCAAGGAAGTTGATGAAAAACAAGTTGATGAAACTGTTGATGCCATTCGTGGAATGCATGCAGTTGAGGTTATTAAACATGGAAAAGCTGATGGCACTGACAAAATTGTTCTTGATATGGAGATGTTTTTTGAAAAAGTTCCAGTTGAAGGTGGCCAAGCCAAAGATCATCAAGTATATCTAAGTGAAAAACATTATATTCCTGGTTTTAATGAACAAGTTGCTGGTCTTAAAAAAGATGAGGAAAAAGAATTTTCACTGGATTTTCCTAAAGAACATTTTCAAAAACATTTAGCCGGTAAAAAAATTGATTTTAAAGTAAAGGTAAAAGATGTTTACGAAAGACAATTACCGGAAATTAGTGATGACCTGGCCAAAAAACTAGGGCAAGAGTCAATGGAAAAACTCAGAGAAATAATCAAATCTAATCTGGTTCAAGAGGCTGAAAATAAAGCTGAACAAAAACTAGAAATTGAAATTTTGGAAAACTTAATTGATAAATCTGAGTTTGAAGCTATTCCAGAAGTTTTAATTGATGCTGAAAAACAAAAAATGTTTTACGAACTAAAAGCTGATTTGGAACGTCGGGGAGTTTCCATTGAAGATTATCTAGTTAGTGTTAAAAAAACCCAAGAAGAAATGAATGAAGGTTTCAAAGAGCAGGCCATCAAGCGTGCCAAAGCTTCTCTAGTGTCTAGACAGGTCGCCACCGAAAACAAGATTGTTGTTGAAGATAAAGAACTAGATGAAGAAATAAAAGTAATGGAAGCAATGTACGTTGGCAATGAAGAATATTTAGAAAAACTAAAAAGACCTGAAGTACGTGATACCATTGCCATGACTTTGCAAAATAGAAAAGTAATGGTGTGGTTGAAGGAAAGGGTAACAGAATAAATGATAGATGATAGATGATAAACAAAAACTCACCCAGTTGGTGAGTTTTTTTATGGAGTTAATTTAAAATAAGTGGTTTAATAGTAAATTCAATGTTACTAAAAAGTGAGTGGTATAATATAGTCAATTTTTTAACTATTTTTATTATGTCAACTAAAAAAAGATAATTTAATTTGTTTTTATTTATAGGCTTCGTAGAGGTCAAACTGTTTGTAGATAAAACAAAACAAATCATCCAGCCCCAGCGGGGCGTCCTGTTTGTAGATAAAACAAAATAAATCACCCAGCCCCAGCGGGGCGTCCTGTTTGTAGATAAAACAAAATAAATCATCCAGCCCCAGCGGGGCGTCCTGTTTGTAGATAAAAACCAATCACCAAAACAAAAGCTCCGTAGGAGCGACCTGTTTGGTTGGTTTGCGTAAATAACAGGTCGCTCCCGTTCGGCCTGAGCTCACGACCGAAGGCTACGGAGCTAAACAAATATTTCTAATGATTCAGACTACAAACAGTTGGATCCTAACGGAGCCAGTGTAATGAATTATAATAAAGCGTCATTTCATAAGAACAGACAATTTAAAGTAATGTTCAAGGTCTTAAAATACAGAGATTAGTACCACCGAATTTACCATTAAGCC
>JBDRSF010000053.1:0-2683 GCA_043825135.1 Candidatus Magasanikiibacteriota bacterium | reverse complement strand
TATTATGAGGCTATCAATCTCTGGATAGCAGTGGTTATTCTTTGTAATTTTAATAATTTCCATACAAAATCCTTTGCACAAATTACGCCTAACTGGTATATATACATAATCATTCTTTATAATATCATGATTATGTAGTATAATGGGAATATTATTAATTTTATAATATGCCCGGACTTATTGAAATTATAACAAATGAAATGAAATTGCGCAACTATAGCAATGAGACAATAAAGTCTTACACTAGTGCTATTAGAAATCTTTATGAGTATTATAATAAGCCACCAAGAGATTTAACTTATGAAGAATTAAAAAGATTTTTATTATATAAGACAGAACAGGGGAGTGCGCCACAAACAGTGTCGTTGTATGCCAACGCGATAAATTTTGTTTATCTGCAAATATACAAGAGAAATGATTTTGAAAAAATAAGGCATCCAAAAAAATCTAAGAAACTTCCAGTTGTTCTTAGTAGAAATGAATTAGAGTTAATTTTTTCTGGAACAAATAATCACAAACATCGCACTATGCTAAAATTGGCTTATGCGGTCGGAATGAGAGTAAGTGAGATTGTCTCTCTAAAGGTCCAAGATATTGATTTTGATCGTGATTGTATTCATATTAAAGGAGCAAAAGGCAAAAAGGACAGAATAACATTATTACCGGACAAACTGATTGAAGATTTAAAGAAATTTATTCTAGGAAGAAAAATAAGTGAATATGTGTTTGCAAGCGAGCGAGGCGGGAAATTAACAACTGCTACCCCACAAAAGGTGTTTGCAAAATGTTTAGAGAAAAGTGGAGTAAAGAAATCTGCCAGCTTTCATTCATTGCGACATAGTTTTGCTACACATTTGTTGGAAAATGGAACTGATATTAGACATTTGCAAACTATTCTTGGTCATGCTAACATTAGGACGACACAGTTGTATACTCAGGTTAGTAATCAAAATATAAAGAATATAAAAAGCCCGCTTTAGTTTTAACTTATATATTATAATGTCTTGGTTAGATTTGCCAAAACCAATTTTAGTCCTCGCACCAATGGCAGACCCTAAACTAGTCGCTATCGCTCCAGTTCAGGGTAAATTTTACTGTTATGTGGTTTAGTGAAATAAAGAAAAACCAAGGTTATATTATGGCCCTTGCTCCAATGGCTGACTTTACTGATCAACCTTTTTGTCGTGTGTGTCGCGAAGTGGCGAATACCCCCTCTGTCTCCCCCTTGGTAGGGGGAGGACGTTCTGAGTTTGTGATATTTCGCGAGATGGTTAGTGCGGAGGCGATTGTTAGAGGTAGTAAGAAGACATTGAGAATGTGTGAGTTTAGTGAAATTGAAAGACCGATTGTTTTGCAGTTGTTTGGGGCAGAACCGAACGTAATTGTTGAGGCGGTGAAGATTTTGGTCGGAAAGAGACCCTTCGATTCGGCCTACGAAGGCCTCACTCAGGGTATTAATGCAATGCCCTCGGGCATTGACATTAATATGGGTTGTCCTGTGCCTAAGATCGCAAAAAAAGGCCGGGCTGGAGCAGATTTAATGAGAGACCCAGAACGGGCTGTGGCAATAGTAAAGGCTCTAAAATCGGCCAATTTAGGCCTTCCAATTAGTGTTAAGACCCGGCTTGGATGGGCTTCTGAAGATGAAATTTTGCGTTTTGCGCCCCTTTTAGAGCAGGCTGGTGTAGATGGGCTTACTATACACGGAAGGACTAAAAAACAAGGTTATTCGGGTCAGGCGAATTGGAAAATGATTAGGAAGGTAAAAAAACTTTTGAAGATACCAGTCATAGCCAATGGTGATATAAAAGATAGCGAAGATATTAAAAAATGCTTAGAGATTACTGGAGCTGATGGGGTGATGATCGGGAGAGGGGCGTTGGGGAATCCGTGGGTATTGTCAAGGAATAAGGAGAAAGGAATAAGGAATAAGACAGATAATGAATTGAAAAAGGTGGTTTTGCGTCATGCTGAGTTGCTTTTGGCGCATTATGGAAGTGAACATGGTCTAAAAACTTTTAGAAAACACTTATTATATTACTTTAAAGGTTTTCCAGGTGTGAAAGAGCTTAGACAAGAGTTAGTAAAGGTGAAAAACTTGGAAGATTTAAAAATTATCTTAAGTAATTTATAATTACTTTACTTCAATTATTAAATAAAAACTACCAAAATAAGTTGGTAGTTTTTATTTAATAAACAATAATTTGTTTCTTAAATAAGCTGAAAAGGCGGTAGATAAACTGGTTGTATAGCAAATCTACCGCCGAATGAACAAAATGTACGTCTGGGAGACTAATTTCCTCGACGCACTGTTCCACCACATCCCTCATGGGAGCAGCGACCTGTTTCATTGAGGTCTGCACTGCAGGATTTGCAACTGCCACTCTGGTTGAATTCAGAATTGCACTTGCCACAGCGGGGCGTGGTGCTCCTACCGCATTTTTCACAAGTTGCCCTCATGGTGTTCTCCTTCGTGTAGAAGTTGGGGTAGTTGGTTAATTTATATCATAGATTGGTTAATTTGTCAATAAAAATAGACCATATGTCAACGGGAAATAGAAATGTCATACTTTTAAGGATTTAGAAATGTCCTACCTTGGTTAATTCCGGTGTTTTTGTTTTGATTTTGTAAGTGGCTTGTAACACCCAAGGAATTTGTCTTTTTACTTGTTTTTGACCCTTA
>JBDRSF010000052.1:0-29436 GCA_043825135.1 Candidatus Magasanikiibacteriota bacterium | reverse complement strand
AAAACCAACAGCAACTCTGGATTGTGGATTGGGTCTATCATAGTTGGTGTCTTACTTCTAGTTTTATTATTGTTTTTATTTTTGAAAGAAAGAAAATCACAAGAAGAGTTCTAGTATAGTATCTAAAAAAAACCCAAAAAGAACAGTACGTAAAAAAAGGAGTGAAACCTCAAGAGCTATACAGAAGGTTGGTAGAAAAACCAAAAAATAACAACTGTGGATAATTTTGACATAAAGCTGTAAAAAATAATAATTTTGTGTTATACTATAAATAGTCTTAATTTAAGTTTTAAATGGACAGCCTCGGGGAGGAGTCTCGAGGAACATGTCAATTTAAATTAAAAAGAGAGGAGGTGATATTATGAAAAATTTTTTAATACCAATCGGGGTAGTCTGGATTGGATTGTCCCTTATAATCGGTTTGGTGCTAGTGTTGGGTTCGTCAAGAAATGTTTTGGTAACACAATTTGTGCCACAACAACAAGCAGCTAAAAATATTGGCACACCAGCACGTCCAAACAATACCACCGCAGAAGAAACTATAGCAATAGTAGACATTGAAGGCACTACTGGGATAGTACGAGATAACGTTGCTAATATTGTTGCAGAGGTTGAAGTTAAATAAGAAATATGTTCACCGACTCTAAAAATGAGATGTATATATAGCTATATATATAGAGTATGAAAGTAATTATTAAAATTACTGGAAATACTAATTATTAAAATTATAATTAATTTAATTCTATGCAAGAAGTCCAAGAAAACAAATACCACTATCTAGTGGCGTTGTTGATGGGAGTTGTGGGTCTGTTGATAATCTTGATATTTGTATCACTTAGAACAGGCGCCGAAAACGAGGGAGGCACAGCATCAACAACTATTATAAATACAGCACCAACAGTTGACTCAATCGTAGTTACTGGTGCACAAACTTTAAATCAAGCTGCCTATGGTTCAGATGGTTTAGCAACGGTAACTGTAGCTGTTCAGTATACAGATAGCAATTCTTGTTACGACGTTAAGACTGGTTCTGGTACTTTTTTGGTTGGTATCTACAATGATCTTAATGCAGGTACTACCTGTGATGCTGCTGGTGAGCTTGATTACCATGATTGTTACGAAGAAAATTCTTATGCAGGTACATTTACCTGCGCTAATGATTGTGTGGGTTTGGGTGATACAGTTGGTACAATTACCTGTGAATTTCCTTTCAAGCATTTTGCTGAGCCAGGAACATGGGAAGTTTATACCTCATTGTATGATGGTACAGCAGAAACTGTATCCACAACCGCAAGCAATATACACACTATTAATACTTTAGGTGCTATTGCATTGAATAGTACTTTGGTTGATTTTGGTTCTTTAAGTTTGGGAGGTGTATCTACTCTTGATGCTGCTGATACCATTACAGGTGTTAGAAATTCAGGTAACCAAGACGTTGCTTTAAAAGCCTTAACAGCAACTGGTATGAGTTGTTCTAGTTATGGTATCATTCCAATTGTAAACTTGAAGATTGCTACCAGCACTTCTGTTGCTTATGTTAATAAAACAGTTTTAAGTGACTCTGCGGTTGAATTGGGTTATACTCTAAGCCAACAAACTGTAAATGGTTCAGCTTCAACAGGTAGTCTTTATTGGGGTCTTCAGATTCCATCTACTGGTGTAGCCGGAACTTGTACTAGTTCTATTACTGTTGTTGGATTATAGGATGAATAGTTAATAGAATAATCTAGAAATAGTTAAAAACCCCGGTTTATCCGGGGTTTTTGTTGTATAAAAATCTTACTTAGTGTAAGCTAACTTAGCTTGTAAGTCAATCCTGTTATCAGTAATAATATAATAAACAATCCAGTTAAGACTTCTTTACTGTAGGTTGAGAAATAATTTTTCAATCCAATAATGATTGGGATATTTTTATCCTCGAGTTGTAAATAAACAATTTTTTTGTAATAAGGTTTGTATTGGGTGTCATCAAAAAAAAGTATTTCAGCACGATATTTTCCGGTCGGAAGATATGATAATATATTAATAAATAACTTTTTTTGAGAAAATGGCTTCAATAAATAGTCTTTTTTATGTTCAATTGAAGTAACTTTTTGTTGAGTGTAGGTCTTATAAATGTCTAGTTGAATTTTTTTTATTCCACTTCGGGTATTACCGGTATTACTTATATCCAGAACCAAAGAAAGAGAGCCCGGTAAGTTGAAAAAAACAAAGGATTTAGGAGTGTAGCCTTCTAAAAAAGATACCCAGTTTATTTTGGTTTTTTTAAATTCTTTGTCAGTAATATTAATTGTTAGATTTATGGTGTGCCCCAAATTAGTTCCAATGTTGAATGTTTCTGTTTTTTTTGTTGGTGAATCTATTAAATTTACAAAGATTTTGGTTTTGTAAGTGCCAGTTTTAGTATCAGGTGGTATCTGAATGTTGAGGGGAATCTCTAGATATTTTTGATTTGGTTTAAATTGGTAAGTATAACCATCTTTAGGATTAATCCATGATTTGATAAAATTGTTCTCAGTTTTAATTTCTAATGTTGAATAATCCTGTGTATTATATCTAGTCGTTTTCAGAATAATTGAATGTGTTTGACCAGGCATAATGTTTTCTAGTAAAACTGTAGAAGGAGAAATAGAAAAACCTTCAGCTTTTGTGGGCTGTCTTATAAGTAGTGATATTGCCATTGTGGCAAGAATTAAAATTATTATTTTAGTAAAATTCATAAAGCTATCACCATGGTAGTTCATTAACTACTGAAGAGTAGTTCAGATTGCTAGAATAAGAACCAGGTATCGCTGGTATTGGCGCCTTTAAACCCCACCAAATAGTGGAAGAACTAAAGTTAAAATTATCTATATTTTTGGGAATATCAAATTCAATCTCCGTTCCTGGAGTGAGTAAAAGAGGTGTTGAAGAACTGTAGCTCGTATCTGCTTCAGTGGCGAAGACAATATTATTGACTGGAATAGTGCTTGATGTGTTAACCATATCTGTTCCATAAACAATAATATCCAGAGAAGTATTACCAACAGAGATTATTTTGGTAAATTCAGTTAATGGATTGGTAAATTCTCCTGGAGCTAGTGAACCAAAATTGATGTCGGAGTTTTCAAGGTTTATCCCAGACATACTCTGCAAATTCACAGCATCAACTGTACTGTAGCCACTGTCTGCTTGCATTAGACTATCTTCAGTCTCTATCCAGGCACGCCAATATTCACCAGCCCAAGGGGTTCCAGTATCGGTTGGATCAGCATGAAACCAGATGTCTATTGGACAGATAGCTTCACAACTATTACCAGCACAATTAGTTAATTCACAGCTGATAGTTTCATAGCAATTATTATTATCAGGTGTGCAGGTTTCGGCTCCAGCCACACCAGAACGATAAATTTTGGCGCTAGCGTTTTGGATATCTCCATAACCAGCATTATCAGTAATGAGAGCAGAAGCAGATATGGTAGTCGTAGTTCCAGCTATTGGAATAATATCTGACCCACCATTCAAAATAACACCAGATACGACTGGAGCGGGATTAGCCGGATCAAAGGTAACAGTCGCATAAGTGCTGTAGAGGATCGATCCAGTTCCGGGACTTTGTGTTTTATATGCATAATACTTTATTCGCATATCATCAAGCTGTGCTTGAGTTAGGTTTAAGCCGGAAAAAGTTACGGAATTCCACACATTGGAAATGCTATTAGCCAATTCTTGGGTTGTGCCATATTGTACAGTCTCAGCACTATTCCAGAGTTCTACTTGAAAACGATCATTAACCTCACCATTTATATAATAACCCCAAACTTGTATTCCTGTTGTTGAAGATACATTGCCAATTGTACTCATTTCGTAGCTGTCTGATGAATTAAGACCACAACTTACATAATCACTCGTATCGCCAGCAGTTGGGTAGTAAATTAAATCAGCCACTACTGCATAATTAGCAGATCCACCAGGGGTGGGAGTACAACCTAGTGTACCATTACCATTCGGATTTATAGTAGCCACCTCATCAGAAGCAATTTGCCATTTTCTGAATTCAGTAAAGACATCGGTAAAATCGTTAGCTTTTGGTTCAATTATTACTTCTTTTTGAATCGGTATTTCTTGAACAAAAGAAAATTCAACTCCCATTAGTTCACTAAAATCAAACCCAGGATTTAAATCTTGCAAAAAATCAAGCGTAGAGGTTGTGACTATTGTTGAGGTGGTTATCAGGGTAGTGGTGGAGATGGTCTGATATTGAGGTACATAAGATAATTCTATGGGTCCCAGTAAAAATAAATACGGACTAATATTTGGAGCGTCAAAAGTATATCTGATCTCATATTTATCACCTTGTTTCCATTTTACATTGGCCGTGATAAGGGTTTCAGTAACATTTTCCGTTATTTCAAAGACTGGTGTGTTTTGACTATTAAAATAACCAAACAATTGATTGATTTGGATATTTTTAACTATAAAGTTAGTCGGAACTATTTCTTTGAATTGTCCAGTAAAATCTTTATCAACATCGATTTTAATAATCATATCATAGGTGGCAGGAGGGTATATTCTAGTTGGGCCAATACGTTCGATACCAAAAGGCATACCTTCTTCCACTTTGAAATAATTGTTGATTTCTTGGATAGTGTCGTTATTAACGAGTTTGATGGAGTAATTACCAGATTGTAGAGGGTAATAATATGCAAAATAGTCAGGCACGTCTGTTACATTATTGGCTCCGCATTCCATAGATTTTTCAATTTGAACAATACTTTCAATATCATTGGGATCTGTTACTATTAGGGACAAGTCAGCATCACACAAGGTATGACCAGTTTCATCCAAGGCTGCCATTTGCAAATAAACTTCTTCTCCTGGTGAATATACGGCTTTATTAGTGTTTATTGCCAATACTCCCCAAGTAAAATCTTGCTGATATTCAATTACATAGTCTTCTTGATATATTTTAACTTCCATTTGATATTTTCCAGGTTTTAGCTTTCTGTGATTTTTGTTGGTAGATACTATAAGTAGACCATCTTTTTCTATAGCATCAAATTCTACCTCTATTCCGTTTACAGTATTGCCCTCATTATCAATAATTAATATCTCAGAATTAATTCCTATTTCAATTTTATCTAGTTCTTTTTCTTTGTTTTTTAGGTTTTTTTGAATATTTTTGATTAGGCCTTTGTTATTTTTCTTCCAAATCTTTTCTTTATCTATAGAAAAAATCATCATCAAGTCTTCGTTGACGTTAAAATCTTTTTTTCCCGAAGCTAGTCTAATAATGTCATCTTCCACAGGAGTAATTTTTGGTACATCTGTCTCTGTTTCCAACCACAAGCCATCAATCATAATCGGTTGCCAGGGCTCTCGGGAATAGCCTTCATAGTCAATTTTTATTTCAATATTTTGTAAATCTTGGATTTTTTTTATATTAGGTAAAGAATAGTAAAAAAAGCCTTCGTGTGAGTAATTAAAATCATCCATTAAAAGTTTGATGGTTTTTAATTTTTTCCAATGCTCGGTAGTATTATTTTTGTAATAAATAATTATTTTGTGATCAAAGGCTTCTTTGTTAGTCATTGATAGGCCAAGGCGAGCGTTTTTTATTGCTGTGGCTTGGGGGTAATAATTAGAACCAAGAGAGGTAAAATTTTTGGCAACTAAATTTAGATCAGGTTTAACTGGTTTTATTTCCTCTTCTTCCTCTTCTTCTGTTACCTCCACTTCTTCTTCAGGTAAAATTTCAGTTAGTTCTTCTTCAGAAATTGTTTCTTCGCTTTCTCCATCGAAGATTTCAGCTACTGGAGCTGGTTGTTCAATTATTTCTGGAACAGGTGTTTCAGGACTTGGTTCAGGGATAGATGGTTCTTCGGCTGGAACGGGTTCAGGTTCAGGTGCTGGTAATTCACCATCTGCTTGGGCCAAAACTTTCTGAATATCAAAGATTGACTCTATCCAAAATAGTGATTTTTGCCAAAAAGATAGTATTTCGGTTGATGTGGGAGCGGGTTCTGCGATTACTTCTGGTGCTGGCTCTGGTGCAGGTTCTGGCTCAACTATTTCTGGTTCTCTGGGTTGAGTTTCAGGTGTTGAAGTTGGTTTTGTAATATTTTCTGTAGCAATAGGCTCGGTTGGTAGTTCTTTTTTGGTGGGTTTTTCTTTTGGTTCTTTATCTCGGGTTGAAGTTGCGGTTTCATTTTCTACTTTAGCAGGTGTGGTGGTCGTTGTTTTTTCTTCTTCTTGTTTAATTTCTTTTTTAGTTGAAGGTGTTGCTATGGGTAAGGTGGTAGTTGGAGTGCTAGTAGAAAACTCATCTAGAGTTGAAGTTGTAATTTGAATTTCATCAACAACTTCTTCAATTATCTCCTCCTCAATAATTATTGCTTCTTCTAGTTCCAGTTCTTTTCTAGTATAGTTACGCGATACGTCAGGAAAGGCGGAATTAGAATCATTGAATTCATAATATTTTCCATCTTTGTTGATATTTCTGTGAGCCACATTCCACGTTTGGTTCCATGTTCCTTCAATTTGCATTGGAGAAAATATCAATGTCTCTTGTTCTGGTACAGAGCCACTCGTCGTGGTTGGGAATAGAATACCAACTATCAGACAAAACAAAACATAGCCAGAGATGATTTTTTCTCTACTTTTTTTGAATATGCCAAAAAATTTTCTTTGACAAGAAATTTCCATATTTTAGTGTATATATTATACCATATTTTTGGTTTTATTTGTATTAAAAAACAGGCTTTTTTAGAGTCTGTCTGTTGATAAGTAGTGTGTCATTGCGAGGAATCCCGACAGAGTACGGGATGACGTGGCAATCCCATTCTTTATTGCTCTAAAGTAAGGGATTGCTTCGTCGCCCCTTATTTCATAGGGGCTTCTCGCAATGACACCCGCTACTCAACCAAGGAATAACTTTATAAAGATAGAAAATAAAAATAGCTAGTAAAAAAATGGCGCTTAAATATTCGTGAAAAAGATCCATTGCGAGTTTTTCTGATACAAAACCACCGATAATAACTATGATCATGACACGGATTATGTTTAAAACAAAGACAACCAAAGCACCAAGTATTATAGCTATTGCAGTTTTGGTTTTGTTTAATTTTTGTCTTTGGGAAGCAAATAATAGGGCAATCAAAAACAAGAAAATAAAACTGACTACTGAGTAAAGGCCAGCACAGACTGGGTCGACATAGACAGTAAAGTCTTTTAGAGAAACCATAAAGGTATCTAAATTTATTTTCAAAATATCTCCTAATGGTGATAGACCTTTGCCTGTGCACCAGACAATTACATAAGAAATATATTGCCAATAGTTTATCAAGGTGACTTCAATCGCCAAAAAGGCGATATAGGCAAGTATAATGACCATTATTTCATTAAAAAAGCGGTTTAAAAAAACTGTATTAAATATCGCCCAAAACAAAAAGAAAAAAGTAAAAAAATAGACAGAAAAATAGATAATATACAAGAAATCGGGCATTTCTTTGGCCATTCTTACCCAGGGGATGATTAAGATTAAGATTGATAAAAAAGCGAAAATTATAGTTTGGTTGAAGTTATTTTTATAATATGGCAAGTTTTTAATTTTATCCCATCTAAATAAAATAAAAATTAATGAAATTGGATAGATTAAATAGGCCATGTATTTATCTGTTTGGGTGAAAGAAATACCCAAAAAATGTTCTTGAATAATGGGATGAAGTATGCCGATGGTGGTGTATAGAATCAAAAAAATAGCTAATCTAAAAAAGTTAGCTTTTATTGATTTGTATTGGTTGGTATTTAGGTTTAGTTTTTGTTTAAGATTGTTCATGTTTAAGATTCCTTGCGTTTTAAGATTTAATCTATCTGCTTTTATCTGCTTCAATTAGCTGTAATCTGCTGTATAAATCGACGAATAGACAGCAGATTTTAGCAGATTAAAACAAATTTTAACAGACATATTATCTCATATTTTAGTTTTTTTTCAAGTGCTATTATGTGTCATTGCGAGTGGTGGCTTTCTGAAAGAAAAGCTATCACGTGGCAATCCCAGGCTTTGGTGTATTAGAGAATGGGATTGCTTCGTCAGTCGATGCGAATCGTCTTCCTCGCAATGACACTTTGTGACTAGTTACTTCTCCCAAGTTTTCATTTTTTATTTATATATGCTATAATATCACCACTACTTTTAAGGAGGTATCGCGTAAAGAAATAAATTTTTTATTTCCACGCGACCCTTGGTTTTTATGTCACCAAAACAAAATAAAACAGACCCATCGGCTCAGCACCCTTCGGCTTCGCTCAGGGCTGGCAGGGCAGACAAAAATATACTTTGGTTTAATGAAATTGGTATTACGGATGTGCCCTTGGTCGGGGGTAAAAATGCTTCGTTGGGTGAAATGTATTCCAAACTAATCTCAAAAGGAATTAAGGTTCCCAATGGTTTTGCTATTACTGCTTCAGCTTATTGGCAGTTTTTACGTTCAGCTAAATTGGAAGAGAAAATGAAAAAGGCGGTCAAAGATTTAGATATTGGTGATATGAGGGCTTTGTCAAAAGTGGGTAAGTCTGTTAGAACTATGATTTTACAAGCTTCTTTTCCAGTTAGTCTAGAAAAAGAAATTAAAGTTGCTTATGAAGAATTATCAAAACAATGTGGTGGTAAAAATATTTCCGTGGCAGTTCGATCTAGTGCAACGGCCGAAGATTTACCAGATGCTTCATTTGCCGGCCAGCAAGAAACTTATTTAAATGTTAAAGGTGAAAAAGATTTATTATTAGCAGTAAAAAAATGTGTAGCCTCGCTTTTTACTGATCGAGCAATTTCTTATCGTGAAACTAAGGGTTTTGAACACATGAATGTGGCTTTGTCAGTGGCAGTTCAGCAGATGGTTCGCTCTGATGTTGGCGCCAGTGGTGTGATGTTTACGCTTGATACTGAGTCTGGTTTTGATAAAGTAGTTTTAATTAATTCAGCCTATGGCTTGGGTGAATATGTGGTAAAAGGCCGGGTTAATCCGGATCAGTTTTATATTTTTAAGGAAGGTGTGCGTCAAGGTAAATTGGCTATTATTAGTCGGATTTTGGGATCAAAAGAGGTAAAGCTGGTTTATGGAAAGACCAAAGGAACCAAACAACTTAGAGTAAATAAAATTCAGCAAAATAAATTTTCAATAACCGAAAAAGAAGTTGTGCAACTTTCAAAATGGGGGATGATGATTGAAGAGCATTATAACAAACCCCAAGATATTGAATGGGCCAAGGATGGGCAAACAGGTCAGTTATATATTGTCCAAGCCAGACCAGAGACAGTCAAGGCAAGATCTAGCCACAGTGTAATAGAAACTTATCAACTTAATAAAAAAAGTAAGATTTTGGCTACTGGGATTGCGGTGGGACAAAAGATTGGTGCAGGTAAGGCGAGAGTGATTGAGAATCCAAAGCAAATGAAAAGTTTTAAAAAAGGTGAGATTTTGGTGACTAGAATTACTGATCCGGATTGGGAGCCAATTATGCGGATTGCCTCTGCTATTATTACCGAACAGGGGGGTAAAACTAGCCACGCAGCCATTGTTTCCCGTGAGTTAGGGGTTCCTTGTCTAGTTGGTACCAAAAACGCTCGTAAGCTCTTAAAAACAGGCAAACCAGTGACTGTAAGTTGTGCTGAGGGTGATGAAGGTCATGTTTATACTGGTATCTTGCCATTTGAAGTCAAGAAAACTGAGATTAAAAATGTTGCCAAAACTAAAACTAAAATAATGATGAATGTGGGCGATCCGGATAATGCTTTTGCTCTATCTTTTCTTCCCAACGACGGTGTGGGCTTGGCGCGCGAGGAATTTATTTTTACTAATTTTATCCGTATTCACCCTTTGGCACTGATTAATTACAATAAGCTAAAAGATAAAATAGCTAAGAAAAAAATTGCTGAGATGACTCAGGGCTATGCACGCAAATCAGATTATTGTGTGGCCAAATTGGCCGAAGGAATTGCTAGAATTGCAGTTGCATCCTACAAAAATGACGTGGTAGTTCGTTTATCAGATTTTAAGACCAATGAATATGCAACGCTAATTGGTGGAAAAGAATTTGAACCAAAAGAAGAAAATCCAATGTTGGGTTGGCGCGGAGCCTCTCGCTATTATTCCAAAGAATACAAACAAGCTTTTAAATTAGAATGCGAAGCAATAAAAAAAGTCCGTGACGAGTGGGGTTTGACCAATGTCATTGTGATGGTGCCATTTTGTCGTACACCTGAAGAGGGTGAGCAGGTTTTGCAGACCATGGCTGAATTTGGCCTAAAGCGCGGAGAAAATGGTTTACAAGTCTATGTCATGTGTGAGATTCCATCTAATGTAATTTTAGCCGATGACTTCGCTAAAATATTTGATGGTTTTTCAATTGGTTCTAATGATTTGACTCAGTTGACTCTGGGAGTTGATCGTGATTCGGCTCTAGTCAGTCATGTTTATGATGAAAAAAATAAAGCAGTTACGACTTTGATAAAAGATGTTATTAGAATTGCTCATAAACATAAGCGAAAAATTGGCATCTGTGGACAGGCACCAAGTGACTATCCAGAATTTGCTGAAATGCTGGTGCGAGAGGGGATTGATTCCATTTCACTAAATCCTGATACAGTTGTAGCTACTCGCGAGCGAATTGCCGAAGTAGAAAAAACTTTGGGAAAAAAAGGTAAAAAAACTAATGTGAAATTTCTTAGCCTAGTCGCAGTATTTGCAATGATGGGGGCAAGTTTGATTAGTCTGGGTGCTGGTTGTACACAGGTTGATAAGATAGAACAAGAAATTGCTGTTCAAGATATTTCACCAGCCGAAATCAGAGAAAAAGCCGAACAAAAAATAGAAGAAAAATTTGAGCAATTAAAACAAGAAATTTTAGAAGAAACCATGGCCAGCTATACTGGACACACGGTAGTTGATTTTAGTATTAAATATCCGTTTAGCTGGAGTGTAAATAATTTTACAAATGGTGTAAGCTTTACAAAAGGCGAGGAATATTTTACAGTTTCTAGTGTGGGAATTAAACAAAGTGGGGCTATTACTGAAGAAAATAAAAATAATATAAAAGTAGGTGGTAAAAATGCTATTAGATATACAGAAAATTACAAAAGGACAGATGATGGTGAGTATGAAGTAATAGAAATTGATCTGGGTAGCGAAAAAACTTTGTTTATTCAAGGCAAGACTGATAAATTTGATTTGATATTAAACTCAATTGAGTTTTTGACTGAAAAAAATAATCAAGTTTGTGTACAAATGGTGGTTTCTGCCAGGGAATCGACAGAAAGTGAATGTCAGTTATTTCCAACACCTTGCGACGTACCAGATGGGTGGTTAGGGTGTGACTAAGCATTGATTTAGACAGATTTGGATTGATTATTTTTAGATTATTTATAATTAATTAAAAATATGGAAACACCACAATCACAACCAGGAGTGAGGCCGGAACATTATAGTCATGCTAAACACGATGGTCATGGCATAAAGTTACCAAAAGATTTATATATAGGAAGGGAGAATATGGAGGAGGGGAAGATTAGACTGATGGCCGGTGAATTTGTGAATATCCGTCGTAGTCCTAAGGATGGAGAAGAGGAAGGAAAAATACAAGAAGCCGTAATTGTCAATTTCAATGACCAAACAGGTGATGCTAATGTTAGTTTTGATCATGAATCAGGCGGTGTTGGTCAAAGGACAATAAACCGTAAAGATTTAGAAAAATGGAATCCAGCTGGTTCTCGCATGGAAAAAAAGGATATACAATAATTTAAAGTTAAATGTTTTATGCCAGAAAGATTTCCGATAAGGGGGGAAATTAATAGTGAGTGGTTTGAAAAATATAAAAAGTTTATTTTGCATGATTCAGAAAAAGGTGATTTTGAAGCGGAGTTGGTAGGTTGTAAAAAAGATTTTTTATTTATTAAAGTAGGTGAAAATTTTTTTCACTGCCTTTTGAGGAATATAATACAGCTGTAATGAGGATTAGAAAGAAAGGGGATTTACCCAAAGTAGAGATAAGTCTGGAAAAGCTAGGCGGTTTAGAAGAAAAAAATCTACAAGAAATGATTGAGCGAGTTGAAAGTGCAGTAGATGCAGATGCAGTAAATTTAAAAAAGAAAGCAATAAAACTAAAACAATCAAATAACGTCAGTCAATTTATAGCTGGAGTAGAAGCGGATGGAAAACCCAAGAATAAATCTCTAGATATCTCATTGGGTAAGGTTGGTAAAGTCAGTGGTTTAAAGGATTTATTTGAATTTGATGAAGGTTTTGAAATGAAAGAAGGTGCTTCAGTTAAAGTTCGTTGGCAGGGAAAATGGGAGAAAGCTCTTATCCGTAAAATAAATGGTGATATTTGTGAAGTTTATATTGGGTTAGAAGACGATAAAATACCAGAATTAAAGAAATTACCAGTGGCGCAAATAATTGAATGGAATCGGAAAGTATAAAATTTGGCTAAAATAAGCCAAATTTTATTATTTTACTCTTGACAAAAGGGCAAAAATGTGCTATAATACAATAAATAGTGATAATAAAAAACGTTCAAAAAGGACGTTTTTTTGTTATAAAAAACTTATCCATAACTAAAGTTGACGGCCAGTAGAATTAGTAGTAAAGTAAGAAAGTATTACTTTACTACTAATTAAAAATATGAATACAATAGTCAAAGCTACAACCAAGGGTCAAATTACTATTCCAGTCAAATGGAGGAAGCGTTTTGCTACGGATCGTTTTTTGATTGATATAAAAGATACTCATCTAGAAATAAAACCAATTAATTTAGATGATCTTGGTAAAATAAAAGACTATACTGTTTTTGATACTATTAGAGATAACAAAGGAAAGGGAATCAAAGCAAAAGATTTACTTGGTGTTTTGAAAAAAACCATTTAAATTCTATGGATAAAATAGAAAAATTATTAAGAAAAATAAACAAAAAACAGAGAGAACAATTATTACAGATAATTGAGAGGTTATTAAGTGAAGGTAGTGGTGGATTAAATATAAAAAAAATAAAAACACAGATTTTTATCGCTTACGTTCAGGTAGGTTTAGAATTATATACCATAAAGACAAGGCCAATATAATAATTGATAGTATAAAGCTGAGAGATGAAAATACATATAAATAAAAAATCATCCTTTGATAAATTTAGGATGATTTTTTATTTGGATTGATGCGGGAAGCATGGGATAATTTGGCAACGCCAGTTAGTCAAAATACTAAATTGTTTCTTTTTTGTAATTACCATTGTTAATATCATTCATTATTCTATCCATCATGTTCAAAATTATTGATTTGGCCTTTACGTTATTTAAAGCTAAATTTTCTCCAATAATTTTATCCTTTTTCAATCGCAATACAACAGGCACAACTAAATCTTTTTGTTTATATACATAGACAATAATTCTGCCAACTGTACGGCTGGTTATTCGTAATTTCATTAGTTCCCCTCCCTTATATCCTAGATTAGACAAACGGATAGAAGATGCTGATATTTTTTTAGTCGTTTTTTTGATATCTTCAATATTGTAATATTTTGCTAATGGTTTTAACTCTCTTTTTAAAAACGACTCAGTTAGTATTAAAAACATTCAGATTAAATTTCAGTGTTACTAAGTAGACTACCTAATTCATTGGATTTCTTAATTATTTCTCTATCAGCAAAAATATCATCATAGTAATTGTTACTAGATTGTAATGATACTTTCAAATCATTATTTAAGTATGCTTTCATGGCCATAGTTAAAAGAGCCTTAAGAGTAATACCTTCTTCTTTAACCTTCTTAATGGTTCTATTTTTTAATTTTGCATTACTCATGAAAGTAACTTGTGTTTGTTGATTAGTGTTCATATATTTATAATGTAGTTAAAAACTATATATTAACTATATAATAATTTCACGATCTTGTCAAGCATATTTATACACATATATAATATTATTTTAATTCTACCCTACTTAAAATCAAATTAGACTAATATTGGCTAAAATAATTTTAGGTTTAATTTTAAGCTTTGGAATCAAAAAATACCTATGCTCAGGTACTTTTTAGGAAAAAATACGGATTTTTTATTTTTCTGGAATGAAGTAGGCGAGATTATGATTTTTTTAGATGTTGTAAATAAAAAAACACCCTTAGTTAAAGGGTGTCTTTTGCGGACCGGACGGGACTCGAACCCGCAACTTCCGCCGTGACAGGGCGGTGCTCTAACCAGTTGAACTACCGGTCCACGAATCCGCCAAAGGCGGATGAGTGTCGCGTGATGACCCACAGGTTATTTTACATGACACATTAAAGTGGTAAGTAATAGCGCTATATCGTGGCATTGCTATAAGTTTATCACAATATTTATATTTTCAACTCTTACTTTTTTTCTTCATTTTTAGCTTTTGTTATGCGCTTTAGCTTTTTCCTATCACGTTTAATTTTAGCTTTTTCTCTTTCAATTTTATTGATAGCATTTATTTTTTTTCTCATTCCCATAGTAGTGGTATTAGTATTTATTAGTGATAATATGATACAGGATTTTGGTTTTCTTGTCAATAGTATTTTTTATTTTATTTACTGACCTAAACGTGTAGTGTTATTACTGATCACTGATTATTAAACTAAAAGACCCTTAAAGTGTTCGGTGATGGTATTGGAACAAAGGAGGGGGTGTTCCGCCATCAGCCAAACACTTCAAGAGTCCTTGAATTGCTTGTTTGATTGTGTGCATATAATAGCATATTTGGCAGATATTGTCAAGGGGGGGGTGTGGAAAAGTGAAAAGTGGTTTAGTTTGGGTAAATATGTATTGAAAATGAATTAATGATCCCGTGTGATAAATGATAGGTGATAGATGATAGCCTGCTTAGTAAATATCATTTATCATCTATCACCTATCATTTATCATTAAAAATTTATAGAAACAAAAAGCCGATCTTTTAAGGACGGCTTTTTTAAATCCCTTATTGTGTTTATTTTACTGCTTCCACAATCTTGGCAAATACAGTTGGTTCTTGGACGGCGATTTCAGAAAGTACTTTACGATCAAGTTCAATATTTTTCTTTTTTAGTCCACCCATGAATTGGCTATAACTTAGATCAAATTTGCGGACAGCAGCATTGATGCGGACTTGCCATAGGCCACGCATAGTTCTTTTTTTCTTGCGTCTATCGGCATAGGCATAAGCACCAGCTTTAGTGTCAGCGGTTTTGGCAACTTTGATCAAGTTTTTTCTACCACCTTCAAAACCTTTGACACGTTTGTGTAGGGCGCGACGTTTTTTTACATGTCCGACACCTCTTTTTACTCTTGGCATATATTTAGATATTTTTTATAGCGCGGGTAATAGTCTTGCGCATGGTGTTTGACATAGTGGTATCACTTCTTTTGTTTCTTTTGGTATTTCCAGATTCTCTAGAATTAAAGTGATCTTGCCCACAAGTACGTTTAATAATTTGGATAGCTTTCTTACCCTTTTTTATTTTGAAACGTTTAGCGGTTGCTTTATGAGTTTTTGCTTTTGGCATATTTTTTTCATTCCGACCCCCCTATGTACTGGGAAAGGGGAAGGTTTTTCTAATTAAGGTATCACGATTATAGACTATTTTTTAATTTAAGTCAAGTCCTAGGGCTGTTGATTACTTTTTAGCAATTATTGAAGTAATTTTATTGCCCTGTTTAGTTGGCAGTTGTTCGTGTCGGATTTCTAATTTTGTTTCCAATAATTTAAAAAATTTATTAAGAACATCAAAACCAATCGTGGGCTTAGTATTTTCTCGACCGCGTAAATTTAATTCCAATTTTACTTTGTCCCCACGGTTTAAAAATTTCTCAGCCTGATTTATACGAACCTCCATATCATGTTCACTAATTCTGACTGATAAGCGTAAACCCTTTGTTTCGGTTTCATGAGCCTGTTGCTTTTGTTTTCTAATTTCTTTTTCTTTTTGATATTTAAAATGGCTAAAATCAATAATTTTGCAAACTGGTGGCTGAGCTTTTGGGTTTACTTCAACCAAATCTTTTTCTTGTTCCATGGCCATGTTAATTGCCTCGTGAGTAGAAAAAACACCCAAATTATTACCTTCATCATCAAGTAATCTTACTTCTGGTGTGATAATTTTGTTATTAAGACGATAGTGAGATATTAACGGCTTATCTGGTCTTTTTTTACGTGAGATGCGCATAATTTTGTTTACTTTTAATTTTGTTTGGGTTAGGGTGTCTGTATTTTATTAAATTTTCTTTTTTCTTTTTTATCCAACCTTTGACTTGTAATTCTCGTTGTACAGCCTTTTGTCTGGTGTTATACTCTTCAGCGTAAACTATTTTTATTGGCAGATATCTTCTTGTATATTTACTCCCTTCACCTTTATTGTGTTTCTTTTCCCTTTCTATAAGGTTATTAGTTGAGCTTGAATACAAACTATCATCATTGCACCTAGCTAGATAAAAGAAAAATTTTTCCTCCATATCATTATCTGTGTATTGTACTTCGACTCCACTGCGTTCCGCTCAGTACGTTCTCCTCTTGTGGTATAACATCTTACTTTGTAGAAAGCAAAGAGTTTACCGTGAGCGAGCACTGAGCTTCAGCGAAGGGCGAGTCGAACGGTGGAGATGCCGGGAATTGAACCCGGGTCTAAATGGGTTATCCCCATAGTCTACATGTTTAGCTGGTTTGGTGGTTCCTTAGTATTTTTAAAATCAGCAAAAAGATACTAAGTAATCCTGAATTAGTTCAGACAAGACCCACAGGAGGAGACCAAGCCCTACGCTCAATGATTTGACACCGTTGATTCACTATTGAGTATCATGAGAACGATGGTAGAAGCACTTAAGCGACTACGGATGCGAATGATGGTACGCTGAAAGCCGAAGCTAAGGCGTTTTTCACTCTTGATGTTAAGTTTGCACTTATATCGTGTATTCATTGGATTGACCCTTCGATAAACTCAGGGCGGGCGAGGAAATGAATACAAACCTCGACATGCATATAAAAGATAACTAGGTCCATCTATCGAACCCTGTCATCCCCATAATTATTTACGAACTACTATTATGTACGAACTACGAAATACTTACGAAATTACGAACTACAAACATAGCGTGATAAGTTCGTAGTTCGTAATTTCGTACCTGTTCGTAGTTCGTACATAATAGTAGTTCGTAAATTTATATATTTTCTTTCATTTTTCTGCTCAATTCTCTCTTAACCTCACGTTTTTTGATAGTTTCTCTTTTGTCATACTTCTTTTTACCCTTACCAATCCCGATTTCTATCTTTATGTGACGGCCTTTATTATACACTGAAAGTGGGATGATTGTCAAGCCCTTTTCAAGGGATTTTCCCTTTAAATAGTCAATTTCTTTGCGTTTGAGGAGTAGTTTGCGACTGCGGTCGGGGTCATAATCTATGGCTGTACCAGCAAATTTGTATTTAGGGATATGGGCGTTAACCAAAAATGCTTCATCACCATGAATATTTACAAAGCTTCCTTTAAGACTAATGTGACCAGTTCTAACCGATTTTACCTCCTGCCCTTCTAATACCAAGCCAGCCTCGAGAGTATCTAGGATTTCGTAGTCGTATTTTGCTTTTTTATTTATTGCGTAGGACATATTTTAATGTTATTAGGCTAACTGGTGGACAAAACCCACAAAAACACTCTCCCGACTTCGTCGGGATAAAAACACCCGCCCTTGCGCCACCGCTAAAGCTATAGCGACACGCGGTCGGGCTCAAAACACGAAAACATTTTTGTTTAGCTCGTTTTATATAAAACAAAAACTTTTAATTTAAAATTCACTATATCTAATCCACGATTGAAATAAAGATGTTATTTCTTTAGCAAACTGTGTTTTTGTGTTTTTAGTCCCGCCCGCTGGCGGGACGAGTGTTTTAAGGCTCATTAGAGCCGTGTGTTTTGAGGCCGTCACAGGCCGTGTATTTTTGTATCTTCGTTAATTATATAATACATTCTACCATATTCTGAGATTTTTGCCATATCTAGGAGAATAGTGTATAATATATTTAACAATTTTTCAAGTCTCTTATGTCAGAGATAAATATTAATGTAAGTACAAAGACCATTTTTAAGGTATTGGCTGTTGTTTTATCTTTGTATTTATTATATTTATTATGGAATATTGTCCTATTGCTTTTTGTGGCTTTGATCTTAGCAGCTCTAATTGATCCGTTTGCTGATTGGTTTCAAAAAAAGAAAATACCTCGTGGTTTGGCTGTTTTGGTTATTTATATAGTTTTATTGGGCTTGCTTTCATTAGCTATTATATTACTAGCCCCAGTAATAACCAAAGACCTGCCTTCATTGGTGGATAATATTGGTAAATTTTGGACTGATTTGCAAAATAATTCTTTTTGGCAAAAAATTGTAGAAGGGGTTAATAATGTCCAAACATCTTTATCGTCCTATGGTTTTGGTAGTCAGGGAAGTGGGCAGGTGGTTGCCTCTGGTGGAGTAAAGAATACCATCTCAGGTGTTTTTTCTACAATTTCTGGATTTTTTGGCGGTATATTTTCTCTAGTTTTGGTTTTGGTGATGACTTTTTACATGGTTGTCCAAGAAGATTCTTTAAAAAAAATATTACGATCAGTTATTCCGAATGAATATTTACCACGACTTTCTCAAATAATGGGTAAGATGCGAAATAAGTTGGGAGCCTGGCTACGTGGGCAATTAGTTCTTAGTTTGATAATTGGATTATTGGTTTTTATTGGTTTGACTATTTTAGGTATAAAATATGCCTTAGTGTTGGCAATGTTAGCATCATTATTGGAATTTATTCCCTATGTTGGTCCGGTTTTAGCAGCTTTACCAGCCTTATTTTTGGCATTTTCCATGGGTGGGTTAGTAAAGTTTCTTTTTACATTGCTTATGTATGTTATTGTTCAGCAATTGGAAAATCATTTGATAGTACCAAAAGTTATGCAGAAGGCCGTGGGTTTAAATCCAATAATCAGTATTACGGTCCTGTTGTCAGGTTTTCAGTTGGCTGGAGTGTTAGGTGTTTTGATTGCCATACCAACGGCCACTGCGCTTAGTGTGCTTTTGCAAGAATTTGTCGGTGATAAATCAATAAAATAAAAAAATATGTTTTCTAAAAATAAAAAAAATAAAGATTTATCCTTGTTAATTTTTGGTTTAATTGCTTTTTTAATTATTTTAGCAACAGTTTTGATTTTGGTAATTTTTTTGAGTAAGGTTAGTAATTCTAAAAGCACCAATACTAAAGCGGTTGTCAAACAACAAGTAGAAGAGTATATACAAGAAACTTCAGTCATTTTGTTAAAAGATAATTATTTGTCCAAAATACAAAATTTATATGATGAAATTAAATTGAAGTCTGAGCCGACTGATATTTATGAGACTGTAAGTGAGGCTTTTTTTAGTATTAAGGTTCCAGAAGAATATCTTAATAAACATCTAGAGATTTGGTTGCAGATTGATGATTTGGATAAAAAAGATAATCTTTCAAAAGATGAGGTTTTAAGTCTTTTGAATAATCTTATAGAAAAATAGATTATGAAGGAAATAATAATCAGTCTCATTATTGGGCTGTTTTCATTAATTTGTTTGTTAATTATAAACAACTTCCCAACTTTGTGGATTTTTATTCCGGTTTTTTCTTTTTGGTTATTGGTTTTGATTATTACTTTTGTTCATTACAATAAAAAAGCCGGAGAAAAATTATTTAAAGGTTTATCATTAGTGATTTTCTCCAGTTTTTCTTTTGTGGGTTTGATATCTTTATTAGAAATTGTATATTTGAGATTGTTTTTGATAATATTGGCTGGATTTATAATGTTTTTTATATTTTTTTATAGTTTAAAACAAAAAAAATCTCTTTTGAGTTATGTTGATAAGCCATATCGTAGAATGTTGATGATGCTGTGGGCGTTTAATGTTTTCTGTTTTGTTACTTTTGGTTTTGCTTTAAATATTTTTTTTACATCCATACCTTTTTGGATTATTAGTTTTTTGGTGAGTTTGTTTACGGCCTATATGTCTATGATGGTTTGGTTGATATATTTTGATTTACCCATACAAAATTTTTTATTAAGAGGTATTTTAGCTTTATTAGTTGTCTGGGAAGTGATGTGGGTGATTCATTTTTTACCACTCGGCTTTTTGGCTCTAGGGGGTTTAGTAGTTTGGGTATGGTATTTGCTTCAGTTATTTGTCCGCTTTCATTTAAGTAAGCAAGGGGTGGCTTGGAGCAAGCAAATTGTTTTTTTATTAAGTAATTTGGTTTTATATTTTCTAGTTTTGTATTTTTTTGTGAGGTGGATTTGAGTGTTAAGGAAACAAGGATATAAGAAACAAACAAATAAATTAGAAAATGATAGGGTGTAGTTTTTTATAAATGATAAGTGATAGGTGATATATGATAATAATGTGATTAAAAAATATAAAAAATTTTATGAAGAAGGTGATTGGCAAGAAGCTTATGAACTACAAAAAGAAATTTTTGAATTAACTAGTGTTTTTCCTACAGAAGAAAAGTTTGGTTTAGTAAACCAGATGAACAAATCAACCAATTCCGTGGTCGCTAATATTGCTGAAGCTCATGGGCGATTCTATTTTATGGATAAAGTTCGGGTTTTGTATATTGTTAGAGGGGAAATAGAGGAAACACAAAGTCATATAATAGTTTCTCAGAGTCGTGATTATGTCCACAAAGAAAGGGCCGTCAAATTAATTAGTAAGTATGAAAATTTAAAAAAGAAAATTAATGGTAAAATTTCTGACTTTGTAAATAAAAATAATAAAAACAAAGAAAAATAAAATATAATTTATCAACTATCATCTATCATCTATCAATCATCCGCTATGAAAAAAGACCCTCCACATCTTCCACCTCGTGCTTGTCGGGTAGACACTCATCACAGACTGCAAAGTTTAAAATGGACAATATTTTTGATTTTTGTTGCATTTATTAGTGGAACAGCGGCAGCTTTGTCAACTGTAGCTTGGTTGACACCAGTTTTCATTGAATCTGGCAGTTATTATCCGACTGTTAGAGATATTAGTTCAGTTAATACTAGTCAGCCAGATATTAATTTTCAACATCAGGTGGACCAAAAGGTTATTAGAATTTATGATCAAACCAAAAAGGTTGACAAGGCTTTTTATAATAAAAATTCTCTGCTTTTTAATGCCTCAATTTTGAGCTCAGATGGTTGGGTTTTGGCTTATTACCCAAATTATGTAAAAGGTTTGGAAAATAAATGGGAAGCAGTAGACAATCAGGGATTATATTATAGTGTAGAAAAAGTTGTTCAAGATTCAGTTAGTGATTTATTATTTATAAAAATTGTTGGCCAGGGTTTTCGCATTAATTCTTTTTCTGATTGGTCAGAACTGGGAGCCGGACATAATTATTGGGCAATTGGTCGTAGTGGTTGGCGTGAAGTTTCATTGGATGATTTAGTAGTAACTGGTGTGGCAAAAGATTATGCCATCTGGCGTCCACAAAATTTTCATTCTTTATGGCAAAATACTGAAGAAGGTACTTTGCTTTATAATAGTCAAGGTGCTTTTGTGGGGGTGGTTGATGATGAAAATTTATTAAGACCTGCTTGGCTAGTTGAAGGCAGACTTGGTGCGTTATTAGATAGTGATTCAATATCTTATTTGGGTTTACCTTGGCGTGGTTATATGGTGGCAGGAGTTGAATTCGAGGGTAAGTGGAAAAAAATGACTGGTTTTTATATTACTGAAGCTGGTTCCAGTCAAACAACATCTACGGTCACCTATGGTGATGTCATTTTTAAAATTAATAATAGTTTAGTTGATGAGGATTTTTTAGCAGCCCAACTTTATTCCACTCCTGATCCTTTAGTTGTGTCAGTTTGGCGGGACGGTAAAGAGTTGGAAATAGAGGTGATGAAGGAGAGGGTGTTTTAAAATAAGGAATAAGGAATCCCGATGTGAATCGGGATTTCGCCTGCGGGCTCAATAAGGAGCAAGGAAAAAGGGGTTGACCCAGCACCATTCTGAAGATATATCTTCAGAATGGTGCTGGGTTGACAAAAGGGCGAAAATGTGCTATAATGTGTAGTTAATACCCACAGGGCATCAGTATACTCTGAAAGTCCATCCCGCCTCGAGGCAGGGATCCCGCTGTGGCGGGATAAAGTTATAAAGTCTGCAAAAATGGCTAAAATTAGCTAAAAAGTGTGGTTTACGGGGTATGAATTGAGGATCTTTATGTTCCATAATTCATAATTCATAATACTTTATAAACTTTTTAACTTTATAAACTTTAATAACTAAAATATATGTTCCTAGAACAAACTCCAATAAAAATATTAACTAAACGTTGGCGAGTCTTGGTATTTGCCGGTCTTTTGGTGGCAGTATTGTCATTGATAGTTTCAATACTTTTTCCTTTGCAGTACCGGGCTGATGCTCAGGTTTTAATTATTTCCAAATCTCGTTATGGAGTGGATCCATATACTGTAATAAAATCAGCCGAGAGAGTGGGGGAGAATATTTCTCAGATTGTCAAAACTAATGATTTTTTTCAAAAAGTAATGAGCCAACCGGGTTATACCCTTGATTCAAATACTTTTGCCAAATTATCAGAAAGAGACAAGAGAAAAAAATGGCAAAAAACAATAAATACTTCGGTTGTTTATGGTACTGGAGTTTTGAATGTTAGTGCTTATCACGAAAATCAAACTCAAGCTAAGCAGTTAGCTGGTGCAGTCGCCGACACTTTGGTCTCAAAGGGCTGGGAATATGTTGGCGGAGATGTTACAATAAAGGTAGTTAATGATGCAGTTGTTACCAAATGGCCAGTTAGACCCAATTTGATTTTGAATACAATCTTGGGCTTTGTACTCGGGGTGTTAGTAATGGGGATCTTGACTATAAAAAAATATTTTAAAGTTTAAATATAAATTATTAATTTATAATCTTATGCCAGAAGAACAAAAACAATTTGACTTCCTTCATGAATACATCTTGGAAGTACTAAGTCAAAGTGGCTATGGTGAGCTTGATGAAACCACAAAACAAGAATATGTGCCCCAATTTGTAGCTCACGCTGAGACTAGAATTGGAGCTGCATTATTACCTGAATTGAATGAAGAGTCTGCCAAAAAAATGGTAGAACTTACTAAAAATGAGAGCGTAACTTCAGAAGATTGGCAGAATTTTTGGCAGGAAAATGTAAGTGGTTTTGCTGAGATAGTAAAGAAAACTTTGGAAGAATTTGCAGTTGAATTAAGAGATATTTTAGCTAGTCTTAAAAAATAATAATTTTATGTCTGGAGGAAAAAATATTCAAAATTCAGATAATGAACAAGTCAAAAAAGATTTGGATTTTGTTTTACAAAAATTTTTACAAAAAGCGAATGTTTTGGAAGGAAAACAGAGAATTATCAGTCGTGAGTTAGAAGAAATTTTGCGTCAAGTAAATTTAAAAAAAGCCTATCATAACATTATTAATAAAAATTAAACTAAAACTATATGGTTGCTGAAAGATATAAAAATTTTGAGGAAAAATTTCCTGATTTTAATATAAAAAATTTATCTATTGGTGATCAAGTGTCAGTCTATGTCAATGGAGCTTGGCGGTCGGAGACTCTGAATGCATCACCGCGCATTGATCATGGTATGATAATAATGGAGGTGGCTGGTGGAGCACGTTTAGTTGAAACGGCGGTTCCACCAAAAAAAATAGAATTACCAGTCGCTGATCCTAGAGGAGGTTCTAATACAGTTGAAATAGATGGTAGGACCTATACATATGATCGGAATAATTTTAGAATTGATGAAAATGGTGATGCTATTTATAATCTAGCAGATACCACTGGTCGTGGAGGTAAGGAGAGATTGGGAATAAAGGCAGAAATTTTGCGTAATTTGTCAGAAGCCAAAGGCATACATAAAGAGGTGCGAGATTTGCTGACAAAAATAGAAGCGGTTGTCAGCATAAGACGCAAAGATTTGTTGTCAGAGCACACTAAATTGACCAAAAGAGTTGAGAAATTATTATTAAGTTTTGGTTCTCCAGCTGATTGGGAAGATTGGGATGCAAAAGAAGTGGAAGACGTTGGTAAGAGATTAGAATCAACTCGGCAACAGGTTTCGTTGGAAGTAGCAGAACTTGAAAAAGCCATGAAAGAAATTGAACAGTGGCAAACAAATATAGATGGTACAAATAAGAGGGCAGAATTAGGTACTTTGGAAGCCGAGCGCCTAGAAGACGCCCAACAAAGAGAAATAAAAAAGCGAGAAAGAGCAGAAAATGCAGATTATAAAACCCGACACACTGGTTGGGAATCAGGGAAAGAAAAATGGGATGAATATCAAGCTGGTGGAAAAAAGAAAAATGATAGAGACACAGCTTGGAATGTTGCTCATCCTGGAGAACCAATACCCACTTCTCCTGGTAAAGAGCCAGTAAAAAAAGTAATTGATCAGGCAGAAGCTATAGACCAGGCTGACTGGGCTTATTTTAATGGTCTTAAAAAAACTAACGAAGTTTATAAAGAAGTTGTAGAAAGAAGAAGGGAAAAGGCTAGTAAACTAAAAATTGGCAGAGATTATCCAGCTGGAAGTTTTGCTGGCACGGCTACTCCTGAAGAACAGGTGCAGGCAGAAGAGTTTAGGGATGTTAGTATAAAAATAATGAAAGAAGTAATTGCCCAGTGGAAAGAGGAAGAAACAGAAAAATTTGATTTTGCAGAGGAAAAAAAATCTTTGGAAGATAAAGTGGTGGAATTGCGTGCTGAAATTGCCAAATATCCACCAGCAAAACCACTAGAAGGTAGAGTAAAAACAGTACATGATTCTTTGTTAACAATAAGAAAAGAGGATCCTAGTGCAAGAGATAATTTTTTGAGCCACTGGAAAGAATTGGGAGAAATAGAATTGGAAGTATATAAAGAAGAAATCGCAGCTACTAGCAAGCCGGAATTGGCAGAACGCGATATTGATATATCTCAAGATTTATTAATGAGAATTTTTGCTTCACGAGAAGCTGGGGTTAATAATTTGATGCAAAATATTTATTCTCTTTCTTTGAATGAGGGTGGTGTTGTGGCCAAAGAGGCGATTAGAAGCTCATTAAAAGGTTTGTTTAGGGCAGAGCCAGATCGTGCCTTGCTTTTGGAATTACAGAGAAGTGGTATCAAGAGCTGGGATAATTTTCAAAAATTACTAGATGGTCAATTGGGTGATAATTTGACTAGGGTTTTGAATGTAATGGCTCAGGAACATCTTAAAAAAGAGGTAGCTAAAAATACTAGCTGGCTAGATAAAACTAAAGCTATAAAATGGCAGATAGGTTCAAGAATGTTGTCAACTCTAGCTTGTGTTGGTGGTGGTACTTTTCTGGCTACATCTTTATTCGCTACGGGTGGTTTGGCAGGTGTTGGTTTGGTAGCAGCTGGTGGAGCTACCGGTGGTTTTGCTCGTGGCTTGTTAAATAAATTTGCTTTTGGGCATAAAAAAGTCAAAGAACATACAGCTCAAAAAATGAAAGAATTAGAAGAAAGAAAAAAGCAAGAGTTTATTGCTCAAATGTTAGGTCAAAGTTTTGGAAATAATTCGGCTGGCGATAGTAATTTTGAACAAAGAACTAATGCCGAATTCTCATCCATCATGGCTCAATGTTTGCGAGAGGTTAGCAAAGCTGAAGTCTCAGCCACTGAACCAGATGATGCAAAGAAGTTGGGTGACAATGCTAAACGGATTTATATTGAGTCAATTCGTAATTTGGAAATGTCTGGTACTGAAGTTGGAGTTGAACAAAGAGAAAAATTTGCTTTGGCATTGCTTCAGATGCAAGCAAAAACACAAGAATTGGCACAAAAGGCTGGTGAGCAGGTTGGTTCAGGTCGTTTGAAACAATTTATGTCAGATTTGGTTGGGCAAGGTAGTGATCCAGTATTAATAAAACTTTTGTCAGGTAGTATGAAGGTTTATTCTGGTAATATGGAAAATACTACAGCAGCTTTGACCTTTTCCACTTTATCCGGTGCTGGTTTAAGTATGGCGATGGCTTCTGGTAATCCTTGGGCTCGTAGTGCTATGGGTGCTATAGGTGGTGGCTTGGCAGGATATCAATTTGGCGAGGGAAGAAGATTGAGAAAAGGTGAGGAAATAGGTAGGACAGAGTTGGATGCAGATTTTGAGTCAGTTAATAACTTTTTTGGGCAACATCGTGCGGGTTTGGCCAATCCGGCTCATAGATTGAGACCTGAAGAAATGAGAGAATTTAGCAGTTTAATTATTAAATTAAAATCAGCCCTGAAAAATTCTGAACAAGAAGTTAAGGCTGGTACAACATTTTTTAGTGGTCGCGATAAATATGATGCGAAACAGTGGTCTGCCTTAGCTTTACAAGGTGATCCGGTTTTTCGTAAGCAAATAGAAAATTTGGTTTACGAAGCAGAAAAAGCTGGAATTCTGGTAGAGCAAGAACGACGCGAAGATCTTGGGGCTGCTTTGAGAAGGCTTGATGAGCACAAACAAGAGGTTTTGAATCAATGTGAATCTAAAATAGGAAGTAGAGTAAAGAAATGGCTTGGTCGTAATTTGGAAAGAACAGCCTGGACAGTTGGTGGTGCAGTTGCTGGTGGAGCATTTACTTGGTTAGTTGGCGATACTATCAAGAATATAAAAGGATTAGCCGGAGATTACAAAGGGTCTAGCTCTGTTTCTGGAGAAATAAAATTAACCCCAGAACAATATACAGAATCTCAAGCTGGAATGAAATCTTGGGTAGAAGATATAATGGGTAAAAGTGCAGTGGTCGGTGGAGTAGCTGGTGCTGGAGGGGGAGAGACAATTCTCCATGGTGGTGGTTCAGCTTCAGCTGAACACTTGCCTCCTGCCGGTGAACATAAAGAAATACCTCAACCTGTTAAAGCAATAGAACATGCTCCAGCATCTGTGCCTGAAACAGAAAAACTTCCAACAGGTTATCTGGATTTAGAAAATCTCGATCCTAATGCTAATCCAGAACTAGTCAAATTTGCAGTTGATCACAATTTAGAACAAGATGAATTTGATTATCTAAAAGGTCTGACCGAACGTTACGATCTAGATCCAACGGAAAGTAATTTTGAAAAAATATTAGATGCGGGTGAAAATTTTTCTGGAAAGAAAACCGGAGTATTTGATCACTTATCTCGTAGTAATGTAAATAATCCAATCAAAGCATTATCAGAATCACGTGGTGTGGTTATCAAGCTGTTAGTTCAAGAAGGAAAAGTTGATGGCGCGGTTAGATTTTTACAAGATGAATGTGGCAATGCAACCCCACGAGCTTTCAAAGTTCTTGGTATAGATAATTTGCAAGATACTGGCAAATTAAGACAGGTATTAGAAAATTTTGCTAATGATAAATCAGCTGGTCACAATGATGCTTCACGGGGTGTTTATGATTACATGAAACATGTGGCTTATCGTGATATGCAACATTTGGAAAATGCCAAAGGTGTAATTCAAATTAAAGGTGTGGGTGGCGAACATCCTAGAATTATTGATGTTAATGGTCGTGAATTAGTTGGTGGTCAGATGAGAGGGTATGGTGGGGGAGCTAGAGCTGAAACTATGGCTGAAAAATTTGAACATACAGTAGAAGGAACTGAAGAAGCTAAGGTTGTTACACCTACAGAATCGGCTGTAGACACGATGCCTAATGCAAAAGGACGAGCAAATGATTTTTTAAAAATTTCTCAAAGAGAAAATAGTTATCCTTCATTAACAGAAATGAAAGAAAATAATATTCTGAAACGTTATGATAATGAAGCTTTGCGTCAGCAAGTAGGTAATAATGAGTTATCAAAAGTAAGAGATCTTGCTAGAGGTACAGCTAGACAATATGTACAAATAGATAAAGCCTTAGATCTAGCACAAAAAGCTGGTGATAATGATGCTATAGAGTTTTTAACAAAACAAAAAGAAATATTTGTCAAAGGACTACCTAAAGATATTCGTCCAGCTTTTCATCAGGATATTGTTGGTGGAGAAAGAGGTCCTATACCGGTAACTGAACAAAATAATGTTTTTTCTTTAGAATCAGATGAGCCATTGGATTTTGAGCCGTTTGAAAATTCAGAAGTCTTGATTCAAAATACCTCACTAGAAGATGCTGTGGCTGGTACTGCTGGTGGATCTACTGCAGAAGTTGTTGGTTCAACAGGTGGAGTTGAGACACTAGTAACTAGAAGTGGGGGATTACATAGCTCAGCACCTTCGGTAGGCGAGACTAAGTTAATGTTTGATAAAACAAATCCTGATGTGGTCTCAGCTTATTCAAGAGCCGGTGCTATGCCAGTAGAAACTAGTGAAACTAGCGTGGGCACAGGAGAAGTTGTTAAACCAACATCAGCTGAAACTCCAGCTTCTTCAGCCGAAGAAGATGTAGCTGGTTTGGTTAGTGAAGAGCCAGGTGATTGGTCAGAGATGTCTTCAGAGGCCAGATATAAGTCAGCCATGGATGATGTCCAAGCTCGTTGGGATTTTGAGGTTGATAAAATGGAATTTAGTGGAGAAATGACTGGAGATAAAGTAAAGTTAGAAGTAGAAAGGTATTTACAACAACGAGAGGCTATTCAATATGGTTTCATTGATCAAGAAATGAACAGAACACAAATGGTTGATTCTTTGGCTGGTACTATGGATGACGGTCTATCAGATGAATTTAAATTTATTTTGTTTGAACATGTTAAACCTGAGACCGCATTGGTTTTTGATCCAGATGGTGATGGTGGTAATATGATTAAATTTATGCATCAAGGTAAAGAATATTTTGTACAGGGGGCTCCAGATGATATATATAAGACAGGAGATAATGGTGATTTATTAATGTTGGATGATGAGGGAGATTTTATACCAGTTGAATGGGGATTTAATGCTGAGGGAGGGGTGGAAATAATACCTGTAGAAGATCCAATTGACATAGCTGCTTAAATTTGAATAAAAGATAAACAAAAAAACTGTTTCAATTTTGAGACAGTTTTTTGTTTTGGTTTTGAGGTGCTATTGACCCCGCATCATTCTGGCAACGTCTAGTAATAATCCACCATCCCAAGCCGTGAGGCGCTTATTGGCTTAAATTAATTTTAAACCATTGTGTATCTTCAGAATGGTGCAGGGGTTGACAAAAGTGTCAAAATGTGCTATAATATGTAGTTAAAAGTTCATAAAGTCAAAAGTCTATAAAGTTTGAAAAATGGCTTAAATTAGGTAAAATTGTGAGAAATGGCTGTTTAAATGCTTAAATGTTTAAATGATAAGTGGATAAAGCTGTCAAAGATGAGATACATAGGTAACACTCTAATTTGCCCAAAACCGCAGGTTTTGCTAAAATTAGATGTTAAATAATAACCTTGTAATCTCATCAATTATGACTAATCTCAATATTAATACCTACAAATGGTTATTTA
>JBDRSF010000051.1:0-15326 GCA_043825135.1 Candidatus Magasanikiibacteriota bacterium | reverse complement strand
AAAATTTTAAATCTTTCTTCTAGCTTCTCCAGACCCCCTCACCGACTGGCGTCGTGTGCTCCCCCTGATAGGGGGAGAGCTTACGTCTTTTTTTTAAACAAAAAAATCCGCCTAAATAAGCGGATTTTTTAATATTTTTATTGTATTCCTATAAATGTAGTATAGCACATTTTGACACTTTTGTCAAGTGGAACGGATTGTGATACAATACATACAATATAAAAACCATTTTGTACATCCAAGATGGATTAATAAAAATTTTAATATGAGGAAAAAATATTATTTGCTAGTAGTAGCCGTGGCCATATTTTTTATGGGACAAAGCTGTGATATTCCGACAGATAAAACACCTGAAGCTGAATCAATACCAACAGTATCTGACTCAGTTGAAGAATTACCAACTAGTATTGAGAATAAAATCGACCTAATAGAAAATATAGATGAAGCTTCTCAAGAAATGGAGGATGACAATAGTGACGAAGCCCCTATACAAAATCTTCCAACAAAAACAGAAGATCTCCCAGTCCAACAAGGAAATACAGTAATAAATGGACAAACTTGTAGCCATTATGAAGCTAGTGTAAAACAAAACTGGCAATGTGAAAAAACCCAATGGTGCGGAACAAGTTTAAATGTCTGTCATGACGAACCATACTGCCTAGAACATTCAGACTGCTCTTCAGGTATTTGTACTGGTGGCTATTGTTTAGGTGGATCAAATCCAGCTTTACCAGAACACTCACCATGTAAAAATAATGCTCAATGTATTTCAGGAAAATTATGTGTAAATGGTGGCTGTGTACCAGCCGAGGAAGTCTTACTTCCAGATGAAATACAGGAAAATGCACCTTGTAGCAACAATGCCCAATGTATATCTGGAAAACTTTGCCAAGACGGTTCATGTGTCCCTGCTGAAGATGTTTTGTTCCCAGACGGCCCACAAGAAAATTCACCTTGTTCTAATGATAACCAATGTATTGACGGTAAAGTCTGTCAAAATAATGAATGTATTATTGCCTCTTGATCAAGGCCATATTCTAAATACAAAACTCTCTTAACAGAGAGTTTTGTTTTACTGGTAAAATTATATAAAAAATGCTAAAATACTATTAAATTATCACACGAAAAAGTTTTATGAAAAATCTTAACAATGCTCAAAAACAAGCAATCGAGCACGTCAAAGGTCCTCTTCTAATCGTCGCCGGAGCTGGAACTGGTAAAACGACTGTCATTACCAAAAAAATAAATTACTTAATAGAAAAGAAACTCGCCAAGCCCGAGGAAATTTTGGCTCTGACTTTTACAGACAAAGCAGCGGGGGAGATGGAAGAGAGAGTGGACGAAATGCTTGAGACGGGGTATGTTGATCTGCAGATCTCAACCTTCCATGCTTTTTGTCAAAGACTTCTCGAAGAATATGGAGTAGAGATGGGTTTACCAACTAGATTTAAATTATTATCTCAAACCGATGCCTGGTTGCTAATGCGAGAAAATATTTATGATTTTAATCTTGATTATTATCGCCCAATGGGTAATCCAACCGGACAAATTCATGCCCTGCTAAATCATTTTTCAAAATGCAAAGACGAATTAATTTCTACCCAAGAGTATCTAGACCATGTAGAGGGTTTAATTTTAGATAAAGACAAAGCTGAGATTCAAGAAAAAAACCGTTTAGTAGAAATTGCCGATGCTTATCATAAATATAATCAATTATTATTAGATAATAATGCACTGGACTTTGGTGATCTAATTTTTTATTGCGTAAAATTATTACGCGATCGACCAAATATTTTACAAAAACTACAAGAGCGTTTTAAATATATTTTAGTAGATGAATTTCAAGATGTGAATTGGGCGCAGTATGAGTTGATTAAGCTTTTAGCAGACGTGGCACAACTGACTGTGGTTGGTGATGATGATCAATGTCTACCAGGAAACACTAAAATTCATACACCAATAGGTGATGTGGAAATTAAAAAGTTAAAAAAGGGTGATCTTGTTACGACCGCAGTTGGGAAAGGATATTATACAACTTCATCTATAAAAGATATCAAAAAAATAAATAAAAAGGCTCGGTTTGCTGAAATAACAACTGAAAGTGGTAAAAAAATAACTGTTACTGATAATCATATAATGTTTGTCAACACCCCAAATACTTCTGATAAAAAAACTTATTATGTTTATATAATGTGTCGAAAAGGTTGGGGGTGGCGAATGGGCATTACCAATGATTTAGCGGTGAGATTACGTTTAGAAAGAGGTGCTGATGGAATAATAGCAATAAAATCTTGCGAAACTGAAGCCGAAGCCAGATTTTATGAAACAATTTACTGTCTAAAATATAATATCCCCACTATTTGTTTTAAAGAGAGAGACGGTGTGGTACAAAACAAAGAATGGCTAAAACGAGTATTTGATAATATTGATACTGAAAAAAATATACAAAAATTAGCTAAAGACCTACATATTGATTTGAATGTCTATCATGTTGTTTTGGATGCCGTTAATCGGGGAGAGATGCGTCGAATAAAAATTAATGTAACATCCTGCTATCGTAAATATGGGAAAAAAGGTAATACCCGCGGGGCATCCACCTCCGGGGATAAAAATTATAAAATTCAATCTCCAGTAATTCAGCACTTGCTTCAGATAGAAACCACAGACAAGAAAACTATAGATATACTTAGACATCTTGGTCATAATGTAACCAAAGCTAAAAAAGGCTTTCGATTAAGAAAAGCTAGTCAAAGTTATCAAGAATTAGAAAACATAGCAAAGCAAATTTCGTTAGCCACTGGCGGAATCATAGATCGTAATTTTAAAATTGCCCAAGGAAAACACAAAGTTTTAAAAAGTATCATGATGCCTGCAAAAAACGTAATGCCCGGATTATTTGTTCCAGTTTTTCATGAAGATAAAGGACTTTTCTATGAAAAGGTTAAAGATGTAAAGTATTTTGAGAAAAAACAAATGGTCTATGATTTGGAAATAGAAAAAACACATAATTTTATTGCCAATAATATTGCTGTTCATAATTCAATTTATTCTTTCCGCGGGAGCAACGTTTCAATCATCATGCGGTTTAAAGAAGATTTTAAAAATGCTAAAGAAATTGTACTAACAGAAAACTATCGCAGTGCCAAAGAAATTCTGGATTTTGCTTACAAATCTATTCAACATAACAATCCTGACCGACTAGAAGAAAAATTAAAAATAGATAAAAAACTACAAGCCAAGGGCGACATCAAAAATGGGGGAGTTGAACATTTACACTTTGAAACTTTAGATTTGGAAGTGCAAGGTGTGGTAGAAAAGATACTAGAAATAAAGAAAAATGACAAAGACACAACATTGGATGATTTTGCATTATTAGTTCGTGCCAACAGCCACGTAGAGCCCTTTTTAAACGCTTTTGAGGTCTATAATATCCCTTATGAGTATCTTGCGTCATCCGGACTATATCGCCAGCCTGTAGTACTAGATTCAGTGAATTTTTTAAATATTATAGAGAATATTCACAATGATAAAGCACTCTATAGATTATTACGAATGACATTTTTGAAATTTAAGGAAGATGACCTACAAAAACTAACTGGTGGAGCAAAAAAGAAATCAATTTCATACTACGAAGCTTGTAAACGTGCTCGAGAATTCTTTGTTTCACCAGTTGGAATTGAGGTTTGCCAAAAATTAATTAGCTTGATTCATGATGGGATGAAAAAAGCTAGGACTGAGAAACCAACAGTGGTTTTATATCATTTTTTGGAAAATAGTGACTATTTAAAATATTTAGCTCACGAAGAAACAGTTGGTAATAGGGAAGTAATCAAACAAATTTATCATATAAAACAATTTTTTGGCTTAATTGAAAAATATGAGGAAGCTATTCCCGGTGCGCATGTAGCTGGATTTGTTGATCACTATAATCAAATAGTAGAATCAGGCGACAACGGCAAGATGATTCAAATTCAAGATACACCTGATTCAGTTAATATTATCACGGTCCACAGCGCCAAAGGATTGGAATACAAATATGTTTTTGTTGTAAATTGTGTAGAAGAAAGATTTCCTACTAGAAAAAAAAGTAGTGGCATAGAATTACCAAGTTATTTAATTAAAGAAAATTTACCGGAAGGGGATTTCCACTATCAAGAAGAACGTCGTTTATTCTACGTCGCCTGCACTCGTGCCAAACAAAAATTATTTCTTACCAGTGCCGATGATTATGGTGGTGTCAGAAAGAAAAAATTGAGTAGGTTTTTAGTTGAATCCTCTGAAGCTCTCCCCCTATTAGGGGGAGCCGACACGAAGTGCGGAGGGGGTCTGCAAAAAGTAAAAGTGCCTGCTTTAAAAAAAACATCTTCAGAAAAACAAGAATCAAAAACAGAATTTATCTACGATCCACCTAAAAAGTTTTCCTTCTCACAAATAAATTCCTATAATCGTTGCCCGTATCAGTATAAGTTAAATTATGTTTTGAAAATCCCAATGAAAGGCAGTGCTAGTTTTAGTTTTGGTAATACCATACACAATACTTTGCAAAAATTCTATGAAAGAATTCAGGAATTGAATAATGTTAAACAAGATTCACTGTTTGGTTTGCCAACAGAGAAACAACATTCCATCTCGGGTGGAATTAAGGTTCCTAAACTGGAAGAATTACTTGAGATCTATGAAAATAAATGGATTGCTGACTGGTATGATAATAAAAAACAACGTGAGGAATATTTTACCAAAGGTAGGCAAATTCTGAAAATATTTTATGCTTCACAAAAAGATATTTGGACAATCCCAGTCACTTTGGAAGGGTTTTTCAAAATCAAGGTTGGTGAATTTTTAATCAATGGACGCATTGATAGGATTGACCAACAAGAAGATGGAAGTCTTGAAATCATTGATTATAAAACCGGCAAAGGTAAAGATAAATTATCAACCGATGACAAACAACAACTTTTGATTTACCAGATAGCTGCCCAGAGCTTATCAGAATATAGAAACATTGGTGAAGTAAGTCAATTGACTTTTTATTATATTAACGATGATTTACGACAATCCTTTATTGGCAAAGATAAAGATATTGAAAAACTGCAGGAAAAATTATTAGATACGATGAATAATATTAAAGCTGGTAAATTTAAACCAACCCCAAACAAACACATTTGTTCATATTGTGAATATAAGGAAATTTGTGAGTTTAGAAGGATGTAAAAATCCCGAGCGAGTCCACCGAGCGTGAGCGAAGGTGGATGACGACCGCGTGTCGCCTAAAGCTTTAGCGGTGGCGCAGGGATCTGTCGAAGGATAAGTATAGCGAACTACACCAGACAAACGTAAACCAAAATTTTTATTCTCCAAAAGATCCCTCGTCGCTCTTCGCTACGCTCGGACTCACTCGGGATTACACGAAAACTATGACCACACTCATAAACACAATCTTAATAATTCTAACAATAATTTATCTAATTGGTATAACATATTTATCATATTCAATTTTTGCTACTATTTCTGGTGCGCCTTTTGTTCCCAGTGCAAAAAAACGAGTAAAGAAAATGATAGAAATGGCAAAATTAAAACCAACTGACAGAGTAATAGATTTAGGTTCTGGCGAGGGGAGAGTAGTAATGGCGGCGTCTAAATATTGTGCAAAAAGTGTCGGGGTGGAAATCAATCCTTTTTTATATTGGGTCAGCAAAATAAAAGCCAAAGGTAAGGAAAATATTGAATTTAAAAAACAAAGTTTATGGAAAACTGATTTATCTGATTATGATTTAATTTTTATTTACTTTATTCCGCATCGCATGAAAAAGTTGGCCAAAAAAATAAAAAAGGAAATGAAGCCAGGGAGTCGTATCATTTCCAATGCTTTTCTTTTCCCCGATTGGCAATATATTGAAAAAGATGATAATATATATCTATATGAAGTGAAATAATAAATAACATGTCATTGCGAATGCGAGCGAAGCGAAGACATGCGGCAATCTCATGCAGAAACACTTTTAGGAGTGTTTAAGGCCGGGATTGCTTCGTACTAACTTTTCTTTCAGAAAGTCAATACTCGCAATGACAGATTACATTTTATGTCGTTTTCTCCATTAACACAACAAGATTCAAAAAAAGAAGGTGATGAACACCTACTTAAGTGTGCCAAAAAAACACTAAAAGACGTTTTGGGGGAGACAGCTGATAAAATTGACCCTCTTTTTCTCAAAAATCGCACCCTGACAGTCACTTGTGCCAATTTAGAAATTGCAACTGAGTTGCGTTTTAAAATGGAGGAAATTATTGCTAAGATTAACGAAAAAATTGGCACAAATGAGGTGGATAGGATACGTTATTTACTCTAGGTATGACCACTTGCCAAAGAATCTAAGATAGTGTAAAATAAGGATAGCTACTGATGGCTATTTTTTCAGTTAATCCTGAAGGAGCTCGCGCGACTGAAGGATCTTTCGAAGAGTATTTATTTTGGGTTACATTTATCTAGTGTAATTCATTATACTTTTCCTCCGACAGATCCCTCAATCACTCCGTGTATTTTCGGGATTTTGCGATATCCTTATGACCCTCCGCCAATACATCACAATCATGATTCTCGCCTCAATCCTGTGTTGGACCGCTTGGGGGATTGTTATTATTAATATTGATCCATTTACAGATACTGGTATTGGGTTTGCTTTTTTTTATGCTAGCTTATTTTTTGCTTTACTGGGTACAATTTCAGTATTTGCTTTTTTTATCCGCCAGCTGTTTTCCCGAGAAGCCTTGCCAATGTTTAGATATGTAAAGCGAAGTTTTAGTGATTCCTTTTTTATTTCTGTTAGTCTGGTTGTTTTACTTTTTTTACAAGGCAAAGCGTATCTAACATGGTGGAATACTGGAATATTCTTATTAGCATTAGCTTTTATATTAGCTTTTAGTTTCACCACTAAAAAAGAATCCGTTTAAATCTGCTCTAATTTGCTAAAATCTGCTGTTTAATCGTCGATTTATACAGCAGATTAAAACAGATTATAGCAGATCTTAGCAGAATAATAATTACAAAATTATGCGTCAATCACAATTATTCACAAAAACTTCCAAACAAACCCCAAAAGATGAAGTGAGTATCAATGCTCAACTTTTAATTAAAGCTGGTTTTATCTATAAAGAAATGGCTGGGGTATATGCTTATTTACCTCTAGGACTTCGTGTTTTGAATAAAATTAATAATATTATTAGAGAAGAAATGGATAATATAGGTGGACAAGAACTATTCTTAACATCTTTGCAAAATCCTGAACTTTGGAAAAAAACTGATCGTTGGAGTGATGAGGTTGTAGATAACTGGTTTAAAACTAAATTAAAAAATGATACAGAGCTTGGTCTTGCTTTCACCCACGAAGAGCCTTTAACAAACCTGATGAAGAATCACATTAATTCTTACAAAGATTTGCCTTGTTATCCTTATCAGATCCAAACAAAGTTTCGCAATGAATTACGCTCAAAAAGTGGAATTATGCGCTGTCGTGAATTTTTAATGAAAGATATGTATTCGTTTTCTCGAACACAGGAGGAACACGACGAATTTTATGAGAAATCTAAGCCAGCTTATTTAAAAATATTTGAACGTTGTGGTTTGGGCGACAGAACATTTATTACTTTTGCTTCTGGTGGGGTGTTTAGTAAATATTCACATGAATTTCAGACTTTGACTGAATTTGGTGAAGACACTATATTTTTAGATAGAAATAAAAAAATCGCTGTTAATAAAGAAGTTTATAACGACGATGTTTTAAAGAATTTAGAATTAAATAAAGATGAGATGGAAGAAGTAAAAGCTGTTGAAGTTGGAAATATTTTTACACTGGGAACAAAATTTTCTGAACCCTTAGGACTGAAGTATGCTGATGAAAATGGCAAAGAACATTCTGTAATCATGGGTTGCTATGGGGTTGGCCCAGGACGAGTAATGGGTACTATTGCCGAAGTTCACAATGATGCCAATGGTTTAATCTGGCCAGAAGAAGTCGCTCCATTTGATATCCACTTAGTATCACTGTGTAAAGACGAAGCAGACATAAAAAAAGCTGACGAACTTTATGAAAAATTAAAAGCTGAAGGAAAAGATGTGCTATATGACGACCGCGACACCTCTGCCGGCGCTAAATTTGCTGACAGTGATTTGATTGGAATTCCTGTTCGCTATGTAATTAGTCCAAAGACTTTGGAGCAGGGGAGTGTGGAAGTGAAGAAAAGAAATGAGGAAAAAAGCGAGTTAATTAAACTATAAATACACGTAACACGTATCAATTTAAAAAATAACAAAATATTATAAAAATATGAGAGACGGAACCGAAAGAGGGGGGGCGAAAAACATGACGTAGGTATTAAAATAGAATACCTATGGGGACAGGGCCACCCATCAAGAGAAAATTATTCTGCTGGACTTGATTGTCTGACAAGAGGATGTAGTTATAATATTTTAGGCAAAGATGATCCTTATGGAGATTGTGTTGGGGTAAAAAAAGCTCCCTGGGCAAGTCATCATGGTGAATATGCTGCAATTCATGAATGTCCTGACTGCTTTTCAAAATTCTGGAATCATATTGATAAAGATATGGCAAAAGACATAAAAGAAGAACTAGAGGAAAAAAACAAAGAATAAATCATTAAAAGAATAATTGTTCCTACGAAAGATCCCTCGTCGAAAAGATTTTTCTTTCAGAAAATCTTTCCTCTGTCGGGATTGACTGAAAAAATATGCTAAAACGTTTATACTCAAAATTCTCCCAAGACTTAGGAATTGACCTCGGAACGGCCAATACTTTGGTATATGTAAAAGACAAGGGTATTGTTATTAATGAACCATCGGTAGTTGCCATTAATACCAAAACTGAACAAATTTTAGCAGTTGGAAATGAGGCTAAAAATATGTTGGGTAAAACTCCTTCTCATATTGAAGTCGCTAGACCACTCACTAATGGTGTTATTTCCGATTATGAAGTAACAGAAAAAATGTTAAAATATTTTATTGATAAAGTTAATGAAGATACTTTTACTTTTATGTCCCGACCAAGGGTAATAATTTGTGCCCCATTGGAGGTAACAGAAGTAGAGATTAAAGCAATTGAAGATGCTACCATGTCGGCTGGAGCTAGAGAAGTTTTTGTTATTCAAGAGCCAATGGCAGCAGCCATCGGTGCTCGTATGCCTATTCAGGATCCAATTGGTAATTTGATTGTTGATATTGGTGGTGGAAATACTGAGGTGGCTGTGATTTCCCTAAATGGTGTTGTAACCTGGAAATCTACTCATGTGGCTGGTGATGAAATGAATAGAAATATAATACAATATGCCAAAGAAGTATTTAATTTGTATGTTGGTGAAAGTCATGCCGAACAAATCAAAATAAAAATTGGTTCAGCTGTTGATACGGGCGAGAAAGAAGAATTTCCTATGCGCGGTCGTGATGTTATGACTGGACTACCAAAAGAGGTCATGGTGACCAGCGATCAAATCAGAGAAGCTTTGCGAAGATCAATTGAAACAATAATTAATCATATAAAAATGACCTTAGAAATTACTCCGCCTGAATTAACAGCTGATATTCACGAAAGAGGATTACTAATAACCGGTGGCGGAGCCATGCTAAAGGGTATAGACAAAATAATTGCCAAAGCAACAGAGATTCCAGTTAGGATTAGTGATGACCCACTCACTGCTGTGGTACGCGGTACTGGGGTTCTTTTGGATGAGCCGGGACTCTTGAAAGAAGTGGTGATGCCTTCAGCCAATGAAAAAAGAAGAAGGTAAAATAGAAAAAACAAAAATAAAAATGTTAAAATTAAGGAGCGGATATTGTGTCAGCTTCTTTTTTGACCCATATCGTTATATGAAAAACAAACTGAAAACATTTGTAAGTATTTCAATAACAATTATATTTTTTTTGTGTCTGCATTATATTGGTTGGCTTATTCCGGTTGAAAATTTTTTTCGTAATATAATTACTCCAAGTTCACAATTTATATATTCAATCACCGTTTCTCTGGAAGAAAACAAAGAAGAATTTGCATCTCTAGACGAACTTAGACAGGCTTATCAAAATACAAAAAAAGAGTTATTAAAAAATAAAGTTGATGAAGTGCAAATGGAGCTTTTAAAACAAGAAAATGAAGAATTAAAAAAACAATTAAATTTCCTATCAGCTGGTGATTATAATAATGTAGGTGTTCAAGTGTTGGGAAAAAATATTGATCCAGTTGGAAACACTCTAGTTGTAAATAGAGGATCAAGTGATGGTATTGGAATTGGCAACGCAGTCATTTCAGGAGAAGGAATCTTGATTGGTAAGATTGTCAAAGTAGAAGAAAACTTATCTATCATTCGTCTTATAAATGATAATCAGAGTAAAATTGCCGCTACAATTGTAAATCAAGATAAGAGTATTGGTCTAGTAGAAGGTGGTTATGGAATAAGTGTTCATATGAATTTTATACCTCAAAATGAGACTATAGTAGTCGGTGATTTGGTGATAACATCAGGATTGGAAAATGATATTCCCAGAGGTCTTTTGCTTGGAAAAATAGAGGCTGTGGAAAAAGAAGCCTACCAGCCTTTTCAAAGGGCAATAATAAGTCCATTGGTAAATTTAAATAAAATCACCGAAGCGTCTGTTATAATTCCAATAGAATAAATATGGAATTTTTTATTCGCACAATCACAGTAATTACTAGTTTAGTATTTTTAGCTGCGCTTAATATAGTAATATCTTATATATTACCGTATCCCTGGTCAAAAATTAATATTATATTTCTTATTTTAATTATTATAATGATGTGGCGTGATTCAGGGTTGACAGTTTGGATTAATTTTTTTTCCTATTTTATTATTGAGTTATATTCAGTGACTCCATTTGGCATCTTATTATTTTCCAGTACACTTGGAATTTTGTTAATTTTTTGGTTTTATAAAATTTTTTTTACCAATCGTTCTTGGTATAGTGCTATGGTCTTATCCGGTTTTGCTATATTTTTTTATAGATTAATTTATACAATCTCATTAATCCTATTAAATTTGTTTGGTTTTATAGAAATGGTACCTTGGGAATTACTAGTTGTCACTTTTCTTTGGGAATTTATTTTCACTGTACCAACAACCGGGGTGGTTTATTTTATTTTATCCAAATTGTTTAAAACATTAAAATCATCTTCACTTGAGCAGGGTTTATTTAGAGTATGAAAAAAAAAGAATTACATTCAAATGATATTTTTTCTAGTGACCCCGATCTTTCTTCAAAAGAAAAAATTGGTAGTAAATACAATAAAAGATGGATTGAAGAATCTTTTATTTTTGAAAAAAAAACTGGGAAACAAGTAGCAAATCCATCAAGTAATTCTTATGTTGGTAGTAGTTTTTATGGAAAAAAAATAAAATGGATTTTTTTATTTTTAATAGTAAGTTTCGCGTTGCTACTACTTAACATTATTAATTTACAAATATTAAAAGCACAAAACTATAGAGCATTAGCAGAAAATAATCGTCAAAGAATAATACCAATTATTTCAGAAAGAGGATTAATATTAGATAGAAATAATATTGAATTAACCAAAAATATTCCAAATTTTTCGGTAACATTAATTCCACAAGATCTACCCAAAGATAAACAAGAAAAAGAAAAAATTATTAGTCGTTTGGCTAGCTTGACTAATCAAGAAAAAGAAAAAATTAGGCAGGCTTTGGAAGAATATGGTTCCTATAGTTATGAATCTGTAATTATATTAGAAGATATTGATTACGATACTGCCTTAAAAATTTTGATAGATTCTATTGATTTGCCAGGAATAGAAATTTATCGGGGTAGCAAAAGATTATATTTAAATTATTTAAAGGAAGACTCATGGCAATATAGTTCGTCAACACCTTTCTCTTTGGCTCATGTTATGGGTTATATTGGAAAATTAAATCAAGACGAATTGTCTAATCTTTATAATCATGGTTATTTGTCATCTGACTCAATTGGAAAAACAGGTATTGAAAAAAATTATGAGGAAGATCTGAGGGGTTCTTATGGGCAAAAAAGAATTGAAGTAAATGCATTTGGCAAAGAACAAAATGTTCTTTCTGAAGAAGCCCCAATTCCTGGTAAACATTTGCGCTTGTCAATTGACCTTGAAATGCAAAAAAAAATAGAAGAAATAATTCAAACAAATTTAAAAACAATTGATAAAAAAAGGGCCGTTGGCATAGCGATGAATCCACAGACTGGCGAAATTTTGGCTATGGTTAGTTTGCCGTCATTTGATAATAATGATTTTTCCGGTGGAATAAGTACTGAGAATTATAATAAATATATAGAAGATGAAAACAATCCACTATTTAATAGAGCTGTCGCTGGGACTTACCCTTCTGGTTCAACTATCAAAATAGCAATTGCTTCTGGAGTCTTACAAGAAGGAATTATCAATGCTACCACATCATTTTTGAGTAGTGGGGGGCTCTGGGTTAGTTCTTGGTTTTTTCCTGATTGGCAAGTTGGTGGTCACGGTATTACCAATGTTAGAAAATCTTTGGCTTGGTCGGTAAACACTTTTTATTATTATATTGGAGGTGGATATAATGATTTTGTTGGACTAGGTGTTGATAAGATTGCGGAATATTTGCGAAAGTTTGGTTTTGCAAACAAATTGGGAATAGATATCCCAGGCGAACAGGCAGGTTTTTTGCCATCAAAAGATTGGAAAGAAGAAACAAAAGACGAACGTTGGTATATTGGAGATACTTACAATTTATCAATCGGCCAAGGTGATTTATTAGTAACACCTTTGCAAATTGTATCTATGACTAGTGTTATTGCTAATGGTGGTACACTTTATAAACCGCATTTAGTCAAAGCAAAAATTGACGCTCTAAATGGCTTGGAGGAAAAAATTGAGTTAGAAATTCTCAATAGTAATTTTATAGATTCCGCACACTTAAATACAGTAAAGCTTGGTATGAAAGATTGTGTGGATTATGGTTCATGTCGTCGTTTGTCGCTTTTACCATTTTCTAGCGGTGGTAAAACCGGTACCGCTCAATGGAGTAGCACCAAAGATGATCATGCTTGGTTCACAGCTTTTGCTCCTTATGAAAATCCGCAGATTGTAATCACAATTTTGATAGAAGAGGGAATTGGTGGTAGCGAAACCGCCGCACCAATTGCCTATGAGTTTCTACGCTGGCTCGGCTCCACCTGTTACTTAACAGGCTGCGCCGAGTAAGTAAATAAGCATAATCTAAATATAAAAATTCATAAACCTTTCAGCCCCAGCGGGGCGTACTGTCTGTAGAATCAAATCGCCCTAATATATTCAAGCTCCAGAGGAGCGCCCTGTTTTCTTCAATTATTATACATACCAATCATAACAGGACGCTCCTCTGGAGCTTTTGTCTTGTGTTTGATCTCTTACTACAAACAGTACGCCCCGCTGGGGCTGATTTATATCTATGTACATATTAAAATTTTATCCGTCTCTATTTATTTTATAATTTTCAAATAAAACAAAAGGGGACCAGCTTCACAGCCAATCCCCCGAGTAAAAAGCCCGTCGAACCCCCTCGACAACGAGACTAGTCCTCCTCCGGTTCTTCAACAGAAGATATTGAACCTTCCAATGTTCTCCCAGCTTTTTTTGCCCGCCTAAGAGCGTGCCAGTAGGCAATACCAATAAACAATGCACCACACACTAATATAGTCACCGGTAAAACCCAGGGTTCGGTGTTTGGACTACTGATAAGTGATGCCAACATTATGAGTCCTCCTCAGATCCCACGCTAGTTTCTTCAAGAACGTCAACCAACTGTTTCTTTTTCCGCCTCCTGTCGCCTACAACCAGCAAAGTGATAATGAGCGCTAAGCCAAAAAGAAGCACGCCGTGCTCTTTCCAGCCGATTGATATTGGCTCTGATTCACAACAACACTCACAACAATCCTTAGCCTGAACAGCCAAAGAAAAAAGTGTAAGCAAAAACTGATTCAACATCTTATTTCCCTCCAAGTGAAAGAACAAACTATATATTTATCTTAACACAAAACTCTTTAAAAATCAAGTCTCCATTCTCGCTTTGGCTCGAATTACGCCTTGTAAACTATTTACTACATTCACCAGTTTTACACCCTATGACTACAACAAAAAGAAAGGGTGCTTGCACCCCGTAGCTTGAGCCACAGCGAAAGCGAAGGGGTGGGGATAACTCCTTGACACTAATTTCAATATAGTCTATTATTTGTTATACTATAATAAATCCCGCTCTATATTTTGATGTGTAAAGCTGGGATTAATTTATTGAAATTTAACTATATTTAAACAGATTAAATACTGTTTTAATATAGTGCGGGATAAACCGTAAAGAGCGGGTTTATTTTTATTTCAGCCAGAGGCTGATCAGCCTCTGGTTGAAGTCTTATAAAACCAAATATGTAACTCAAACCTTTAGGTTTGACCAACGAAGCTATCATTGAAACTATAAAAATATAGTATATAAACCACTAATTTTATTCTTCGAAAGATCCCTGCGCCACCGCTAAAGCTTTAGGCGACACGCGGTCGTCGTCCACCCACGCTCACGCTCGGTGGTCTCGCTCGGGATTAACTGAAAAAATATGCAAGACCAAACTCAATACATGACCCAAGATAAATTGGAAGAATTAAAACAAGAATTACATAATTTAAAATTAACCGAACTTCCAAAAATCGCCAAACGCATTGATGATGCCAGGCAGATGGGAGATTTATCAGAAAATGCCGAATATCATCAGGCCCGTGAAGATATGGCTTGGATGCAAAGCAGGGTAAAGGAAATTGGTGCGATTTTAGATAATGCTGAAATAATTACTACTGGCGGTGGTAATACTGTTGAAATTGGCTCGTTCATTATCGTTAAAGTCGGTGGTAATAAACGTGAATATACAATTGTTGGTGGTCAGGAGGCTGATCCCTCAATTGGTAGAATATCAAATGAATCGCCTCTAGGAAGTGCTTTTTTGGGGCGTAAAAAGGGTGACACAGTAATAATAAAGCTTCCAGCCGGAGAACAGGAATATAAGATTGTGGAAGTTAGATAAGACACTGATTATACAGAGAGACAGCTTGCCTGTGGGCAGGGATTACACAGAATATAAACAAAAAATCGCTTATTTAAGCGGTTTTTTTAGATTTTTTATTATCACTATATTATATATTATAGCACATTTTTAGGGTTTTGTCAAGCGGTTGTACAAGATGACCACATAGGTAACACTTTTGAAAAGTCTAGTGGGGTTTCGTAATTAAGAGTTTCATGAGGTCTATGGAAGTTGTATTCAA
>JBDRSF010000050.1:0-34170 GCA_043825135.1 Candidatus Magasanikiibacteriota bacterium | reverse complement strand
TTCTTCGACAGATCTCTCACTCACTTCGTGTAGTTTCGAGATAAATTTTGTCACCAAAACATAACTAATCTAATTAACCAAAAATAAATTCTCATCACAGGATTCCCTACCCACCGAAGCACTGGATTCTCCATTGATTTTTCCTGAAATACTATATCACCTACTGCTAATTTTAACAAATCCTTATCCTTTACTTTTCTAATTTTCTGAATATTTTTTCTTTTACCAAGCCATAGCTTCCAACTTGAAAGCTTTAACCAATATTTATAAACCTTTACCCGCTCTTCCCACCAACCACCTCTAAAGGCAAAGACCCAAAGACCACACTCAAGGGCTAATTCTATTGGTAATAGCAAAAGCAAAGTTGGCCACCTAAAAAACATAAGCATTACACCATATCTATTTCGCTCCATCCAATAAAATTTTTCAATACTACGACTAAATTGATATTTATGATAGAAAACTGAATCTTTGACCAAAATAATTTTATGGCCAGCTGTTTTTAGACGGAAAGAATATTCCAAATCCTCATGATACATAAAAAAATCTTCATCCCACAAACCATATTCTTTTAATAAATCTGTACGCATCAAAGTTGCAGCACCACTTGCATAACTAATCTCTTTAACAGCTGGTAATTTTAATTCATCAAATTTTGCACGATAATCTCCGCAAAAACCAAATCCTAAATATTGAAATACATTACCTGTACTATTTACATATTCTGTATCTGGATGAAGTAATATCAAAGATTGAACCTGCCCTATTTTTTTATCATTTTCCATAGCCTCAACCAAGGATTCCAAAGCGTTGCTTGCCAAAAACCCGTCATTATTATGCAAATAAACGTAGTCATACCCATTGTCAATCGCCCATTTTATTCCAACATTGTTTCCACCGGCAAATCCTAAATTTTTTGTTTGTGGCAAAATTGTCACATGCGGAATTAACACACCCGACAAAGGCATTAAATTTTCTTGTAAATACTGTACTGACGATCCGTGCTCGGGATGCAAGTTATCAACAACAACAAATTCAACCTGATCTCGTGGATAAGTTAATTTTTTCAAAGCTGAAACTACATCGTCAATGTATGGTTCGCAATGATATGATAGGTAGATTATTGCTATTTTGGGCATAACTTTAGTTAATCCCGATACTACACGAAGTGAGTGAGGGATCTTTCTTACTTCTAATTTTATTTGATAACTATAATTTTGAAAGTTCTACAATATTACTATACAAATCCTCCCATTCCAAATTATATTTTTCTATAAGTTTTATCTTCTTTTCCCTACGGTATTTTTTCATTTCTCTTTCTCTATCTATTGCTTCTTTTTTATTATAAAAATGTTCCCAATATACTAATCTATTTACTTTATATTTTTTACTAAAAGCATTGTCATAACTACCTTTTTTGTGTTCTTTTATCCTTTTAAACAATGAATCTGTAAAACCTACATACAAAACCTTACTTATACTGGCTATAATATATACATAGTATATTTTTGTCCTCCTTAGTACCATAGTATCTAATAATAGTTTGGTTTAATCCTTCGACAGATCCCTCCTCATTTATCTTCGCTTACGCTCGATAAATTCGTTCGGGATTGACTATAAACTATTTATACTTGTAGCGATAGTACTTATTCGTCCCTTTCCACTTCCACATAAACTTAAACCAACTATTCAAATGCGCGCGAGCTAGGCGATTTTTTACCAAAGCTTTAAAAATCCCTGGCACCTGTGCCGAACTTCTGGCGTGAGCATGTTTGATTACTATATCATGAACATAATAAACTGGCCAGCCTACGTCCCACATACGACGACACCAATCAGCATCTTCCAAATACATAAAATACCGTTCGTCAAACCAACCAATTTTATCAGCCATATCCCCCCTCACCACAATAGCCGCACCCAAAACCCAATCTACGGGTCGAGTTTCATTATGATCAAATTCATTCATTACCAATTTATCGCTATACTTTTTGACCCATTTATATTTTTTATCAAACAAAATATGACGCAGGGGCTTGATTAAAATTGAAGACAAATCAAATCGATAACAAGAATCCTGCACTTCGCCTTCAAAAGTAATAAGTTTTGGTCCAATACAACCAATCCGTGGATGATCATCCATAAATTTAATAATCCGTTCAATTACGCGTGAATCTGCCGGAATAAAAGTATCGGGATTTAAAGCAAAATAATATCTAGCCTGACAATTATTAAAACCCAAATTATTGGCCTTACCAAAACCAACATTACCCCGCGCATCAATATATTTCACTGCCGAAAATCTGGTTGCCAATTCATCTTTTATCCCATCCCGATTCTCTGAATTATCTACCACCGCAATCTGCACATCATATTTACAAAATCGCAAATCGGCCATTATACTCTCAATAGCTTTTAAAATATCGTTTTTCATTAGGTAGTTTACGAAAACTATGTTGATGTCTTTCATAGCATTGATTATACAGAGACCCACATTAGGCTCTCCCCCTATCAGGGGGAGCCGACACGTAGTGACGGAGGGGGTCTGCCGAAATTGTTTATTATGTTTTAAAATTTCAATATCTAATATAATTTGTTCAGTGCCACCCTATATATGTTAAATCTTTCTTTAAGCTTCTCCAGGCCCCCTCCCCGACTGGCGTCGTGGGCTCCCCCTGATAGGGGGAGAGCTATTTTTTTACCTAAACCACTTCCTCATCTCCCTCCAACTAACTTTTCTTAATTTTTTAATCTTCAATCTTTTAATCTTCAAATCTTCACTTATCTTTATTATATCCCTAAGCCCTCGCAAAACTCCCCTATCAAACAACAAAAACCAGACAAACTTCTTTAATTCATACCATTCTATAAAGAAAAAGTCAAGTAAATAGTTTTGCCAGTATTCGTTTTTGAGTATAGTAATTAAATGATTACGATAGCTATAATATTTTACTAAATCTGATTGATTTTTTTTATTTTTACCTGACATTTTTTCTACACCTTCGGCTGATCTATCATGATAAGCCACTGCGTCTAACAAAACAAATGCTTTATAACCGGCACTGCATAAACGAAATGCCAGATCAACGTCTTCTTTATAGCTCACAAAACTTTCATCAAATAACCCCACTTCCTCTATTACAGATCTTCTGAACAAAGGTATTGCACCGGAAACTCCAAAAACTTCCATTGTTTGACCCTGAGTTCTATGAGATAATTCCAATCTAGATTTTTTTTCATCCCAATCTTTGCCAGTATATTTTTCAATTACTCGCCTACTTCGCAAAACTTTCAATCCTAAAGAATCTATTTTGTTTGTAAAACTATTCTGCATTCTGCGTTCTGCATTCTGCATTCCACCGAAATCCCATTTCATGAGCCGTGGTGAAACAACCGCACAATCTTGATTCTCATTCATAAACTTTACCATCTTTTCCAAACAATCCTCCTCCAAATACATATCTTGATTAACTAACAATATATACTGACTTTTGACTTTTGACTTTCGACTTTCGACTAAAGTATTATGCCCTTTTGCAAAGCCTAAATTTTCTTTATTCTCAATCAATTCTACTTCGACAGGAAAATCAATTATTTGTTTTTTTATTTCTGAAACGGTTTTATCAGTTGAACCATTATCTAAAATAAATAATTTCCAATCAGTAAAACTTTGTTTTTTGAGAGAATCAAAAAGAAAAGGAATATATTTTCCCCCGTTCCAAACAACGAGATGAACATTTAATTTCATAAAATTAAGATTCGGATTTACTGATATCTGTAAATCTGAATTATCCGGATATCTGGATATTAATTAAAAAAATAAATCAAATAAAAAAGCTAAACCAACCCCAATTGGTCTAAAAATTGCAATCCAAATCCATTTTCGCATTGGCTCCCATTTTTTAAAATATTGCAACATTGATTTTGTAAAATTTCTCTGGGCCCAAAATCTTTTTCTTTTAGAGAAACTTGTGCCGAAATAATCTATGCAGGAAATAATTGGCGTGTACATTACTTTATATTCTAAACGTTTAGCTTCACGGCATAAATCTACATCTTCCCACCAAAAGAAATACCTTGGATCAAATCCCCAACCAAGCTTATCAATCAATTCACGCCGAACCAGCATAAATGATCCTCGCACACTATCTACTTCTTGCTCAACTTCCGGATTAAAATCCCGCATCAAATACTGATTTAAAAACATTGGTAAAAAATGTGGAACTTTTAACAAAACCAAAACTTGCTCCCAAACTTTGGGAAATCTACGTGGTGCCGTATCTAAATTAAATTCTCCCTTTTTATTTACTAATTTACAACTAGCAATTCCAACATCTTTTTTATCCTCAAACCAGCGAACTAGCTTTTCCAAACTTCCTTGTCTTGGGACGTGACCCCCAAGGGGTTTTACGTCCTCTAAACGCATATCGGGATTTAAAAACAAAATATATTTTCCAGTTGCAATTTCCACACCTTGATTATTCGCTTTTGCAAATCCTTTATTATCTTTATTTTTTATTAGTTGTATGGGCAAGTCGCGACTTGCCCCCTCAATAATTTCCACTGTTTTATCCTTTGAACCATTATCAATCACAATCTGTTCACAGTCTAATCCACCACAAGCTGAAATAACCGAAGCAATCTGCTCGGCTATTTGTTTTTCACTATTCCAGGTGACTGTAATAATGCTTAAGTCCATAGTTTTAAATTAATCCCGAGCGAGCCCCGCCCTTCGCGAAGGGCGGGGCGACGAGGGATCTTTCGAAGGACAAATAAAGTGAAATACATAGAATAAATGTAAAACGAAATACTTACTCTTCGAAAGATCCCTCACTCACTTTGTCAGTCTTACCGACTGGCTTCGTGTAGTATCGGAATTAACGCGATAACTCCTTCTTAAAAAAATCAACAAACGGAATCCCCGTTGGATCAATATTTTTCAAAAGCGCACTATAATAACTAATATAACTTCCTAAAACCAAAGCTTCACAAGATTGAAGCAGTGCATCCTTTTCTTTCATCTGATAAATCTCATTTTGAATTCCATTTTTGCTTAGAACTTTTTTAGTCACATCATAGCGCTTCACAACTCGTTTGTGATACAGGTCTGATTTTAGCATGATAAATAATAAATCACGTTTATTACTAGCTGGATTCATCATACCTTCCATAAGATGGTGATTGAGTTCAGGAATTGCAAAGTATGATGACATACGCTTGGCATTTTCATTCATCTGATTGCAAGCTATGTGAGCATTGCCAAGCAAATGTTCTGATGCGACATATAAAATACTTTTATCAATTGTCTTTCTAGCTAATTGTTTGGCTGGATTTTCTTTTTCTGGAGTAAGAACACCAAATAAACCATCGTAATATGCCAAGGTCTTAATTATTTCTTTGGCTTGCTTGGCAGAGAGTTTTAAAAGCCCGACTTTGGAAAATAAAATGAGTTGTCCAACAATAGAATAACCAAGTCCCATGCGAGGTGAACCACAAGGATTATTTTCTGTGGTAAATATTAAAGCTGGCAACTTGTTTGCTTTAGCAAAAGCTTTTAATTTTCCACCAGCTGAAATAACTACGATCTTAGCTTTTTTAGCTTTGGCTTTTTTTACTGCTTCTACAACTTCTTCAGTGCCACCAGAATAACTAGAAGCAATTACTAAAGTCTTACTATTTAAAAATTTTGGAATATTATAACCATTTACAATTTCCACTGGAACTTTTAATTCATCAACAAATAATTTTCTAATCAAATCCGCCCCCAAAGCCGACCCACCCATCCCTAATACTACTACATTTTGAATATTTTTATAATTTGCTGGAATTTTTAAATCTTGTGCAGTATTATAAATTTGTTCAACTTGTTTTGAAAGCAACTGCAAACTTCCAAGCATGTTTTGTGAGTCTAATGTTTTTATTTTATTTAGATTATCTAGCATATTTTTAGTCATCCTGAGCGTAGCGAAGGATCTTTCCTACCTCAGTTTTTTTAATAAATTAATTAAAATTATCTGTTATTGGTACTATTTCTACTTGATCACCGTTTTCAAAAATTTCTTGCACTGTTTTAGCCAAGAACATCGCATTAAATGGATACCCACCATAACCATACTCACAAGTTTTTAGCCCTTTTTTGGAACAAGCTGAAACCATGTCAATACCATGATCCCGTAAAAAAGCTGGCCAACCGCCGGGATATTTTTTAATCATCTCCTTGGTAATTCGCTGTGGTGGCTTGGCTAATTTATTTTTTCTTTTTTCAACACTATATCTGTCATTATTATATTTATTTAATCTAGAAATAATACTAGCCTGAAAATTTCTCGGACCAGTATTGTATGCTGACAATGCCAAACCCCACTGACCAAATCTTTTATGCATATAACTCAGATATGCCACTCCCACTCTAATATTATCTTCCAAATCATCAATATCAATTCCTCGCCAATCTTCACCATTAAACTTTATCTCGCGCAAATGGTCGGCTGCCACCTGCTTTACCTGAAAAATACCATGGGCTTGTTTGTGAGAAATCAAATCATTATCCCCACCAGATTCCACTCCAATCACCCCCCAAACTACTGATATAGGTACGCCATATTTTTCACAATATTTTTCTACAAAATTTTTGACTTTTTCTCTATATTCTTTATCTTGAATTAAATGCTTAAAATATCTTTCCATCAAAACGGGTAAGTGATTAAATATTTTTTTGGAATAACCGTTGGCTAATTTTGGGACAATTCTTTTGACTTCTGCTTCCTTATCAAAACCCGGTAAACTTTCTAATGATTTATCCATCTCTTTTAACAAATAATTATCAGACTTATCATTCTCTTTTTCTAAATTTTCTTCAATATCTGATTCACAACCTATATTACCCCCTGTATCAACACTATCTTCTTCTACCACATCACCATCCCTCGTAGCCTCAACTAAGTAAGGTTCATTTTGATCACCTACTTTTGTCGATTCATAAAGTCGATTAATTCCTTCATCATCTGGCAAACCAAATTCTGCGTCATCTTCTAGATTAACTACATCTTCTTCTCCATCATAAATTTTGACATTGGCAGAATCAGACTCCAAATCTTGCGGTCTTTTGGCATCAACCTCACCATCGGCGCAACCAACTCCACCAGCTAACAAAGCCCCCAAAAGAGCCCCTTCTTTTCGTCCAAATTTCATAATTTTATATTAATCATAGTAATATCTTACCAAAAATTAGATCTTTTGTCCACAGAACTATACTAACTCGTAAATTTAGAAGGAATACTGAAATAAGTGTCATTGCGAGTGCTGGAGCGCAGCGGAAGACACGTGGCGATCCCCTCGTTTAAACCAAGAACCACTGGGATTACTTCGTCCCCCGATGCGAATCGGGGTCCTCGCAATGACACGTTCAACTACCACCCTAACCCTACCCCATACCCTCATACCAATTTACGAACGCATTTTCACCAATTTACGTAATACATTACGTAATTAAATACGTAAATTTAAAAAACAAAATACCCATAATAAATCATGGGTATTATTTTGTGATATGTGGTATGTGTTATGTGATATGTGTATTGTGTTATTAGCAAACCAATACATCACCCTGTGCTGAGCTCGCTGAAGTATCGCTACTCTCCACCACTTTCTTCGCTTTTACATACTTCTCCATTGTATCTCTAACAGCCTCGTGTACTTCTCTCATCTCAATTCCATATTTTGCCAAATTTTCTGATGCTAAAAAATTATTTGACCGGCCTTTTTTGGCCAATCCTTGACAAACCAGTTCGTCATTTGAAATCCACTCATTAGTGTGGTCGGGATCAACTAATTCTTTATACAGATCAACCACTTCTCTATGTCTAATAGTACCAGGATTAGTCACATGAAAAATTCCTTCAGCTTTTTTTTCTAATAAGTCATGAAAGACTTGTATCATATCTTCAACAACAGTAATACTATTTTCAACATCAGAAATTTTTTTAAAACTAGCTAATTTATCTATTAAGTTACCTGGTGAGGAAACATGATCAATTGGTATTCTAATACGACCTATTCCAACATTTGGCAAAGTTGATAAAACTAAATCAGCAGCATATTTTGATCTAGAATAAATTACTTCTGGATTGGCCGGATCATCCTCACGCCAAGCTTTATCCTCGTGTGGTGAATCACCGTAAAAAACACAACCTGAACCAATATGTAATAAATACACTTGTTTTTCTTGGCATGCTTCGGCAATAATAATAGGTAAAACTGTGTTACCTAGTATTGTCTCTATCTGATGATCTTCGCACCAGTCCACATTTGGTTTACCACGAACACCCGCGGCGTTTAAAACTGCATCTGGCTTGTGTTCGTCAAGCAAATCCAAAACATCCTGTTTTGTTTCAACATGTTTATCATCCAAAACTGAATCAGGCCAAGCATTGTGACAGCGTTGCCCAACATAACCACGGCCGATAATTAAAATTTTCATAAACTTGTATTAAAAAAATAAACTAACAAATATAACTATAATTTCCAAATAACAATTTCCAAAAAAATTTCCAGTATCCAAATTACAAAAAACATTTAGGATAAAATTGGAAATTGTATCTTATCTGCGAGAATACTGTTTCTCATAATACTTAGAGTATTCTCCACTCTTACAATTCCCCACCCACTCACCATTCTCCCTATACCACTTAACTAATTCTTTCAAACCCTCTTCAAATTTAATTTCTGGTTCCCAACCAAGTTCATTTTTCATCTTGCTAAAATCTATTGCATAACGCTTATCATGACCAAGTCTATCTTTAACATATTCTATCATACTCTCGTCCTTACCAACACTGTGTATAATTTTTAAGGTTAATTCTTTGTTAGTTAGTTCAGTATTACCACCCAAGCAATATGTTTCACCGATTTTTCCTTTGTGAATTATAAAATCCACTCCACGATTATGATCATCAACATGAATCCAATCACGGATATTTAAACCATCACCATAAAGTGGTACTTTTTTATTTTCTAATAAATTGGTAATAAAAAGTGGAATTACTTTTTCTGGAAATTGATATGGGCCGTAGTTATTAGAACAATTGGAAATTGTTATTGGTAAATTGTAAGTGTGATAATATGCGCGAACTAAGTGATCAGAAGATGCTTTGGATGCACTATATGGACTACGTGGATCATAAGGAGTCTCTTCATTGAACCCAGAATCATCAGCTGAGAGCGAACCAAAAACTTCATCTGTAGAAACATGATGGAAACGGGTATTATTTTTCCGCGCTGATTCAAGTAATACTTGGGTACCAATCACATTGGTACGGACAAAATTACTAGAATCTAAAATTGATCTGTCTACGTGAGACTCGGCTGCAAAGTGAACAATAATATCTATATCTTTTACTAATTTATCTACTAAATCGCGGTCACAAATATCACCTTTAACAAATTTATAACGAGAGTCATTTTCAAAATCTTTTAGATTTTCCAAATTTCCCGCATATGTCAAAGCATCCAGATTTGTTATTTTATAATCTGGGTATTTGTTTAAGATATAACGAATGAAGTTGGAACCGATGAAGCCAGCTCCACCTGTTATTAATAGTTTCATATTTTTTAGTTAATCCCGAATCCCCTGTAATTCCGACAAAGTCGGAATGAAATGGGGTGAGGAATCTTTCGAAGAGTAAGTATTTTGAACCACATCTTTATGATGTACATCTATATATTATTTCTTCGACAGATCTCTCACTCACTTCGTGTAGTTTCGAGATAAACTTTACGACTTATGTAAAAACTCATGATGAACCATCGCCCAACTAGCCAAAGTCTGCCCGTCCCAAATTTCATTTTTTCTTATCATCATATCAATTTCATCTGGTCGACGATATAATACTTCAATCTCTTCAGTATCATCAAGCTGTTGCAGACTCTGCTCTGTCACATAAGCAAGAAACACATGACACATATCTTTGGCAAAACCATTTAGACCTTCAAACTCACCAATTTTAATATATTCATCAGCAATATAGCCAGTTTCTTCTAAAAGTTCACGCTTGGCAGCATCTAATACATTCTGATCTTCAATTATTCCACCACAAGGAAATTCAATACTTTGTTTTTCTCGCAAATAACGCTGTTGTAAAATCAAAACCAAACGCCCATCATTCAATACTGACACAATCATAACATTACCAGGTGTTTCGCCATAAAAATAATCACCTTCCTGACCATTAGGTTTTTCATATTTATCATGTTTATAGGTCCACCAGGGATTTTTGTGAATTGTTTCTTCGGATAATTTTTTTAGATGTCTAGGCATAAGATAATACATTCTAATTACGAAATCCACTTCGTGGTTCGAATTTACGAATTACGAAATTGGTGATTCGAAATTCGCAAATTCGAAGACCGAAGGTCTTTTCGTAATTAGAATGTTAAATAAATAATTTATTAACCTCTTCAACACTCTTATCTCCCGCATTATTAACGATCGAATGCATACTACCTCCACCATCACCTTCCCAGCGTGGCATGATGTGAATATGCAAATGAGGGACAGCTTGGCCGGCAACTTCTCCTTGATTCCAACCTACATTATAACCATCTGGATTTAAAACTTTGTCAATTTTTTCCATAGTTCGCTTTATCCCCAAAGACAAGTGTTCTAGCAAATCCTCGTTCAAATCAAAATAGTTTTCTGCATGGACTTTTGGAATCACAACCGTATGGCCTTTGGCATGTGGATGAATATCTAAAAATGCCAAAACTTTCTCGTCTTCGTAAACAGTGTAATTCGGAATCTCACCTTTTATAATTTTACAAAAAATACAGTCGGTCATATAATCATAATTAAAAAAATAATTTATTATATATACGGATAACGGATTATGCGGATATACAGATTTGACGATTGTGTCTATGGTATCAGTAGATCCGCATAATCCGTTATCCGTATATTGCTTATTAATTTTACTTTATTTCACTTACTTTTTCAACCCCTCTTCCCAAATCAACAAATCTCCAACCCTCTCAACCTCAGCATTCATAATTTCATTTATCCGATTTATGATCTCAATATCTAACCCGTCTTCATACACTACCGTACATTTTTCAGCCCCAGTTAATTCTTTCATATAACTCAAATCCTCTGCATCAGGATATTTCTGAAATTTATTAAACATATCTACTCTCTCTACTTGTCCAAAATTTTTGTTAATAGGAAAACCTCCACCTACAATTTCACTAGAGCTTACACCTTCCAAAGCAAGTAGTAACCATGTATCTCCGAGCATACAAAAATTTTCTTCCTGCGAGTGTTTTCGTGTTTTTGTGTTTAGGCCGGAGGCCGTGTGTTTTTGTTCATACGTTTGCCATACTTTTTGTGCGACTTCGTATTCATTGGCTGATACAACCCTATCGTCTGGTCCCGAGGCATAGGCCATTGTTCCAAACCAAGAAAAAATGATCAAACAAATGATAACACCAATCCTAACAAACAAATCTCGCGCTCGCCATCTGGTTAATAATTTTTGCAAAGAATAAATTATCAAAACCATCCATAGAAATGCAAAAACTAATTCTAATCTACGAGTAAATAATCTATCACCAACCAAAACAAACCAGCCGATTATATAACCACCAACTACAGTAGTGGTCAAAAATATAAAAAGCTGATGTATCGGATTTTTACTTTTTAAAAACTTAAATCCGGCAAATTTGGACAATATTATTAGTAGCACCATGATCGAAATCAACCCCCAACGCCAAGTATTAAAAATATTTGAAACAAATGCATAATCTGGTGTGTGATTGAACAAAATATTACCACCCAAGATATCGTGTGGTCGGATCATTTGTGCATAGAAAAATCCAGTAAACCTACCAAGCAACTGCTTCAAGCCAAACCACCATTCTATTTTCTCTGGAATAAAACTTATCTTTGATACTATCTCGATAATTGGAAAAATAAAAATTGACCCAAATAAAATTACATATTTGGAAACTTTACTGAAAGCCGAAAGCCGAAAGCCGAAAGCCGATATGATTACTAACCAAATCAAAATAAAATAAAGTGAATATCCAAACAACATCAAAAACGCAAAAAACAAGGCTAGATTACGCTGTGCCTTACCACCATCCCGCAAATATTGTAACCATAGCATTAATACAAAAAGAAATGTAATAAAACCCAGACTCACCGGCAAAGTTAGTCCTCCCCAAGCTTGAAATGGAAACGCAAGAAACATAAACCATGGCAACCACAAACCACGCCGGACTGAACCAAAAATTAGCCAACCAATTCTAAATAAAATAAACGGCATTGTTATTGACCACAGAATTGGAATAAGCCAGCGATTAATTTTTAACAGGTCTATTTGCAAAGTTTGTGAAAGTAAGACTGTACTACCCCAAAGTTGTCCGTAAGTATATTTGTGTGGTTTTGTGAGAACTTCCGGAACATCAACGCCAGCAATTTCCACCCACCCAGCATCTTCACCAATTAGCACCGGCAAAATCTGTTGGTCCTGCATGAGTATTTCTTCGTTAGCTACATGACGCCAGACATCACCACCCCAGGGCAATTGATGCGACATTGGGATATAAAAATGAAGTAAAATTGATTGAAAAAGAAATATAAATAAAATTGTCTTAGTTTTATATTTGGAAAATAAAAATATACCGGAAAACAAAGTCAAAATAAAAAATATTAAAATATAATATTCATTAATTGCCTGCCACGGTGAACGCAATACTTCGGAAGATTTACTGACATACAAAAGATAAAAACCAATCATCCATAAAATAAAATAAGTAATTGGTAAAACAAAAGTTTTTTTGAAAATTACCAAATTCTCATCACTTACATCACTCAAATCCGGTTTTATTTTTTTTACAGTTTGTATAAAATAAAATATTATCAGAGTCAAAACAATTACCACTGCATAACTCAACCAGACCAAAAATGGAGTCAATCTGTCAAAAACAATAAATATTGAAGTGGTGAGACTTAGTAACAAAAATACTGATAAATAAGAAAAGACCTTTGTCACCCACAGCTTTCGATTAAGCCGTAAAACTTTTCTAAAAATCATCCGCCAATACTCGCCCAAAAACAGTAGATAACCCGTAAACAAAAACCAACCAAGCCAGCTGTATAACCAAAAATTTAAATTAAAAAATAACAAAATTAAGATTATTAATAATCCTGCGTTTTTTCTTTGTCTTTGCCAAAAATTCATATATATTTTTTTGGTAGTTTACCAACCTATTATTGCATTTTTTCAATATAAAATCAAGAGACACAAATTTTGTTACATAACACTTGTCCGCCTCGAGAGGATGCTACGTAATAAAAAAACCACCTTAAAGATGGTAAACAATATAACAATATAACAATATAACAATATAATTTAAATCCCCTGCGAAAACAAACTGATGACTGCAAACCCAATTGCTAAACCAAAAATCCAGGCAGCCATAGTTAATAAATAAGGTATCTCCCACACCAGAGCAAGTAAAGTTAAACAAACTGCCAAGACTTGCAACATCATTTTTGTCTTACCCCAAAGATTAGCCATTTTGACTGTCTTGAACTTATATTGAGCAATCAAAGCACTCAAAATAAAAGCAATTTCCAAAAACAAAATAGCAAAGCCTAACCAAAAATTAAAGTGTGTAAACACCAAAATCAAAACCATTGCGCCCACTAGTAATTTATCAGCCAATGAATCAAACATCATACCAAACCTGGTAACTTTGCTTTGAATTCTAGCCATAGAACCATCAATGGCATCAGTAAAAGCAACCAAAACAAAGCTTAGGACTCCAATTTTATAATGCCCATACAAAATTATTAAAAAAACAATCGGTGTCATCAGAACACGAAAAGCTGTAACTTGATTAGGTGTTACGCATTTTGGAAATAATTTCAAAAATGTCCTAGCCATCCAGAGGTCGTGTGGATGCACCTCCTTAGCTGATAGATATTCAAATAATTTTGGATGTTTTTCTACAAAGTATTTTATTCTTCCCATATATATTTTTCAATCAATCCCGAGTGAATCCACCGACAGGCGGGTCGTGTATCTTCGGGATAAATTTAACCACTTGATTCTTACCTCAAATCTGCTAAAATAGTACTATATGATAAATAAACTTCTCTTTAATGGTAAGTATATCATCTTTGGTTCGCTTTTAACAATGTTAGCGCTGTTTTCACTATGGAGTAATACATCTTCTTGGTGGCAAATAATTGCTAGTATTTTTTATTTTGGATTTTTTGGAATTTACTTGGGTGGTTGGTTTTTAAGTAGGGAAAGAAAAATCTGGCAACTTTTTTTTGGTATAATGTCTCTCTTTGGACTAATGATGATAATTCTCTCTGGAATATACTGGTTTTATAGGATAGACAAAGAAGTAATTTCTTTTGTCTTGGTACTTTTGCCAATACTTATATCTCTACAAAAAAATAAAGAACTGGAACTCTTTGATGACGTTACAAAAATTGATCTGGAATCCTACAGCTACATAAAATCACACTTAGGAACAAAACTTCTAGGTCTAATTGTTTTTGGCGGTCAGGCATTATTATTTTATGTTTTATTTACAAAAAGATTTACCGATACACTAATCTCCCCATGGACAATTATTGGACCGAAATTTTTCTGGGTCTTTTTTATTACCTCAATCTTACTTCTATGGGTGGTACAAAAATCCAAACACACTTTGTCAAACATGCTTCTTGTTATAATTCATAGCTCCTTAATTTTAAACGTTGCGCTAATAATTTTTAAAATCGGTTTTGGTTTTGATCCTTTCATTCATCAGGCCACAGAAAAATGGATTAGTGAATTTGGATTTATTTTACCCAAACAACCTTATTATCTGGGACAATACATGCTGGTAGTGACTCTAAGCTTTATTAGTAAAATTTCCATCACAACATTGGACAAATCATTAGTACCAATCCTATCGGGAATACTAGTTCCACTTACAGTTTATTTTAGCTTCTCAAAAATAAATTTTAAATATAAATTGATTCCAGCCATTGCATTGATTCCTCTTCTGCCATTGTCTTTTTTTATCATGACAACACCAAACAATCTGGTATTACTACTAACTCTCGTTACTATCTTTTGGATTTGGTATGAAATAAAATATGGTAATAAAAAAACTAATCTTTTTGGTTTTTTATTAGCGTGCATGACTATCTGCATCCACCCATTAATTGGCTTGCCTTTATTTCTAATATATTTGGCTTCTGTTGTTAAGCAAAATAAAAAAATATTTTACTTTTTATATACTACACTTTTAACTATACTACTACCACTGACTTTTTATTTTAATTCAAAAAGATCTGAACAAGAGATGGTTTTTAATAATCCATTAGACAATTTAGATAATTTCTGGTCATTATTTTCCCGACCACACTATTACTGGCTAGATTATGGAAATTGGATTTGGCAAGCACTATATTATTATCATGATGTTATCAAAACATTATTTATCATAGTCGCTATAGCAGGAATGGTTATAGCTATAAAAAAATATCAGATTAAAAAAACTTATTTTTTCTTGATAACAATCTTTAGTTTATTTGCATCAGCTTTTTTAATATCAACAACATTAAACTTTACTGATGTAATTTTTTATGAACAAGGTGCCTATGCAGATCGTTTACTAACAATGATTTTATTAATCTTGTTGCCATTTTTTATAATAACCCTACGCGAACTATTTTCTCTAGCAAAAAAACAACCAGCCAAACAATTTTCTCTTGCTATAATATTTTCTGGACTACTACTAATATCATGGTATTTTACTTACCCAACTCGTGATCCTGTCTCACACCACACTGGCTACAATATTAGAGAAGCTGACATTGCTACAGTACATTTTATAGATAATTTAAATGAAGGTAAAAAAGATTATATTGTTTTGACAAATCAGCTAGTCTCAGCAGCAGCTCTAAAAGAATTTAGTTTTGTTAAATATTTTAAAACAACATCAGGTGAACATTATTTTTATTCAGTCCCAACTGGTGGACCACTTTATCAATACTTTCGTAAAATGGTTTATCAAGAACCAAAGCGACAATGGATGGAAGAAGCTATGAACTTTGCAGGTGTAAAAAAAGCTTATTTTATTCATACAAATTATTGGGCACCAGCCGCTGAGATTAGAGACAAGGCTAAAATAGAAGCTGATGATTGGTGGGAGTTAGAAAATGGTAGAGTGTGGGTGTATGAGTATGTTATAAAGGAGTAAGGAGAAAGGAATAAGGAATAAATTTTTTTACCACCATAAACTTAATCCTTACTCCTTTTTCCTTATTACAAAAAACCACCCGCATCCTCCACGCTGATCTCTAAATAATTAGAAACCAACGTGGCCGCGGGTGTGTTTTTGTATAAACTCACCGTTGGCTCGTGTTCTAAAGTTGGTAGTGAGGTATAAGCCCCTCTACATAGCTAAAGCAAATTCGGAAAGAAGGACATCAACAATACCAACCACATCCAACAGCCAACAATACAACCCACGACCAAAGCAACACCATACTTATTGCGACGGCCCTGCAGAAGTAACCTCCCCCGAATTGTCAAAACTGGCTGTCTCTTCATCCGATTGGATGCCACTTTCATTCTCCTACCGATGGAAATGTTGAGACAAAGCAGTGCACATCCCAAGAGCACCACCCCCAGTACCTTGGCAACCAATAAATGGGTAAACGTCAGAATCAGAAGAGTGATGCCTGATGAAAGAGGTATTAGCATCCTCTTAAACCGGCTTGCCTGTCGGACTGCTTCATCGCGGTGATCGCCTTTGCTGATTCGTATTGATCCACGGATATACTCAAGTAGATCATACATGAACCATGCTCCCAGCATGCACACCATAGAGTCCAAGACATTTAATTCCCAAGTCATCACACACCTCCAACGGTTAAATTTGAAAGATCAAAACTTAAATATAGTTAAACATATTTTACAAATCTAGTCAACTAAAATAGACTGTACTATGGTATGGTCTATTTTTAAAAATAAAAACACTATTCAAAAGTGTTTTTATGTTTATATATTTAGGCCGACCGCGTGTCGCCTTAGTTTCAGCGGTGGCGCAAGGCCGTGTGTTTGTGTGTTTTCCGCCCAAGACGGATCCGCCTTGGGCGGAATATATTTAGATACTACTAATTAATTCCTCCACATTTCCCGGCTCAACCAAAACATCACCATCAAAAACAATCTCTCCCACCCCACCTGTGTTACTTGCAATCACTCTTAAACCATGTTCATGTGCTTCGTGAATCACTGTTGGATTATTTTCAATACAAATTGATGGAAAAATTAATATATCGCAATTTTTATAAATATTTTCCAATTCCTCACCTTCTAAACGACCATAAACTTTTACATTCGATTTACCACTCGCCCACTTCTCAACCTCATCTCGCAAAATCCCATCACCGACGATATGCAAATTTTGGAGTGCGGGCAGGTCATGTACGGGAGGGTCTAGACCCTCCCCTCCACCATATCTCTTATCCCATGCCTGCATCAAAATACGAACACCCTTATGCTTTACTAAAGATCCGACAAAAAGAAATTTTGAATTTGGCAAATGCTGCGATCGTTGTACGGGCAGGTCGCGACCTGTCCCTAACATCTTATCAATATTCCATTCTGAATTCTCAAAAAAACCTCGTTTAAAATAAAAATCTCGTAAAAACTCCGACGGTGAAATTACTTCATCAACACCTTTAAATTTTCTTTTCATTATCCCCGAATATATTTTCTGCATCAAATTATCGCTCACGTGATTCCACACCAGCACACCAGAAGGTTCAACCAACTGCACATCATGCAAAAAATGTCGCCAAATCACAGACTTTTGACTTTTGGACTTTATAAACTTTTGACTAAATGTAATTCCCATCAAATTATGCGTCTCAACAACATCCGGTTTTTCTTCCGTCAAAACCCGTTCAATCACTTTTGCGCTACCAAAAACATCTATAAAATGCCAAATTAACTTTAAAACAAAACCATGTTTACTCAAATCTTTGTAATAAAAAATATTAGGCATCCAAACTCTATAAATGACAATCCCATTCTCATTACTTTTTTCTATTTTAGGACTCTTACTAGCTTTGCTTGTAATTATGAAAACATTATCCCCTTTTTTCTTGTACTCCAAAGCTCGGACCTGAATAACTTTTTCAGCCCCACCTACAGCGTTATTTCCATATAAATTGTTTATTAAGCAGACTTTCATAGTCTCAATTAATTCCGAAATTACACAAAGTGAATGAGGAATCTTTCGAAGTTAGAGCTTATTGGCTTCTAAAAATATCTTGTACTCCACTAATCTACCATCCTAAAAACCACTCTCCACTAAGTATAGCCAAAAATTAATATAACTTCAAGACCATCCCCAGCTTCCCCACATCTTATCAAGTTTGGCTAGTTGTCAAAAAACTAAATATACGCTATTATAGCAATACATATTAATCAAAATCTTAATATCCGTATATCCGCATTATCCGTAATCCGTATATATTTAAATTAATATTTTCTCCAATGCCCACCCCCGATGAACTACAAAAAATACCCCCACAGAACCTAGAAGCTGAAATGTCGCTTTTAGGCTCTATTTTGATTGATAAGGATGCAATGTTTAAAATTGCTGATGAGGTTGATTCTGATGATTTTTATAAAAACTCTCACGCTATTATTTTTGAAACCATAACAGAACTTTATAATAAAAATGAGCCAGTTGATGTCCTTACTTTAGGAAATAGGTTGGAAGAAAAAGGATCATTAGAAAAAATTGGTGGGAGAAGTTATTTAGTAAGTTTATCAAATGCTGTACCCACTTCTTCTCATATTGAACATTATTCCAAAATTGTCCAACGCAAAGCCACTTTACGAAAATTATTATCTGCTGCTACTGAAATTACCAAGCTTGGCTACAAAGAAGAGGCTGATGATGTTGATGGCCTACTAGATGAAGCTCAACAACAACTCTATGGTGTTACCCAAAAACATCTGAAACAAACCTTTACACCAATAAGAAATGTTTTAAGTGGAGCTTTTGAAAGAATTGACGAACTTCACCGTGAAAAAGGAAAATTACGTGGAGTCCCAACTGGTTTTAAACAACTTGATAACTTGTTGGCAGGATTACAAAAATCTGACCTAATTATTCTTGCTGCTCGTCCTTCTGTAGGAAAAACATCTTTGGCTCTAGACATTGCTCGCAATGCTGCTGTTCGAGGAAAAGTACCAACTGGGATATTCTCTTTGGAAATGAGTAAGGAACAATTGGTAGACCGTATGCTTTGTGCTGAAGCCAATGTTGATTTATGGAAAATGAGAACTGGCAACCTATCTGATCGCCCTGATAGTCAAGATTTTCCTCGCATCGGTCATGCTATGGGAATATTATCAGAAGCTCCAATTTTCATTGATGATAGTCCTGGAAACAATGTAATGCAAATCAGAACAAAAGCCAGACGTTTACAGGCTGAACATGGTTTAGGTCTTATAATAGTAGATTATTTACAACTGATGCATTCACACACAAAACGTAATTCTGATAATCGCGTCCAAGAAGTTGCGGAAATGAGTAGAAATTTAAAAGGAATTGCCCGTGAATTAAATGTCCCAGTTTTGGCACTATCTCAGTTATCTCGATCTGTTGAATCTAGAAAACCATCAATTCCAAAATTATCTGACTTGCGCGATTCTGGTTCTATTGAGCAAGATGCTGATGTGGTTATGTTTATCTATCGTAAATCTACTGATAGAAACTATCGTGAAGAAGATATACCACCAGACGAATTGCATATTGGTGAAATTCATGTTGCCAAGCACAGAAATGGTCCGACTGGTATGGTAAAAGTATTTTTTGATGCCCAACGTGCGAGCTATAAAAATCTTAATACTCAATTTGATGATACAACTCCGCCACCACCAATGCGACAACCTGTCCAAAATAAACCAACTGACCCAAAAATTCCAGCGTTTTAATCCGGCTTCACTATAGCTACGCCGAACAAGAAATTATTCAAGCCTTTTAGGCCTTTCTGGCTTTTCAGGCATTTTAAGACTTTAATTTATGTTCAACAAACTAAAACAATTCAAAGACATCCGCGATAAAGCCAAAGACATGCAAAGTAAATTAGCAGAAGAAAGTGCTCACGCCGAAAGTGATGGTGTATCACTTACTATGGATGGTAATTTAAAGTTAACAAAAGTTAACATCAGCCCAGATCTACTTAATCCAGAAAAAAAAGCTAAATTAGAAAAAGCTTTTAAAGATGCCCATGATGATGTCAGTAAAAAAATCCAAAAAATAATGGCGACTAAGATGAGGGAGATGGGTGGAATACCAGGGTTGAGTTAAATTTTAAAAATCCTGAAGGAGCTCGAGCGACTGAAGGATCTGTCGGAGCATAGATAAAGTGATTTACATAAGTATCAGGTAACCTAATAAATATATTCTTCGAAAGATCCCTCCTCATCCATTTTCGCTTACGCTCAATGGATTCGTTCGGGATTAATTGAGACTATGTACCCCAAACCAATCCAAAACCTAATCCAAGCTTTTTCTAGATTACCATCGGTTGGCAAACGCACAGCCGAAAGGTTTGTTTTTTATCTATTAAAATCCGGAAAAAAAGATGTGGCGGAGATGACTCTGGCACTTAAAAATTTAATTGAAGAAATAAAAAGTTGTGAAATATGTTGGGATTTTACCCAGCACCATTCCGACCCAGACGGGAATGGTGCTGGGTTTACAGATAAAACACCTTGTGCAATATGTGCTAATGAAAAACGAGATCAATCTACTATTTGCGTAATCCAAGAACCACAAAATTTACAGGCTATAGAAAAAATCGGCGACTACAATGGTCTTTATCATGTCTTGCGTGGAACTTTGAAGCCTGGACATGACTTAATACCAAAATATTTAAAAATAAACGAATTATTAACCCGTGTTAAAAAACCAGAAACGAAAGAAATAATTCTTGCCCTCAATCCTGATCTGAACGGCGAAACTACGATGATGTTTTTGGAAAAGAAAATAAAAGACACCAATCCAAATGTAAAAGTTTCCCGCCTCGCCCGCGGTCTTGCCATGGGTAGTGATCTGCAATATGCTGATGAAATAACACTAGGAAGTGCCTTGAAGAATAGGATGTAATATAATCTATCTAAAATAATTACCTACTGAGATATCTCAGTAGGTAGATAACTGGATGATATAAAATATGTAAAAACCGGCTTCTTCCGCGGGTTTTTGATATGTGTTACGTGATATGTGATACGTGTTCTAGACCTTCTTCACTTTAATCTTTGTAAAATGTTGTCTATGGCCATGAACTCTTTTGTATCTAACCTTGCGTTTGAATTTAACAACGCGGATTTTCTTGCTTCTACCCTGTTCTTCAACATCGGCAGCAATACTGACACCGTCTAAATATGGAGTACCGATTTTGACATCTGTACCATCTTCTTTAGCCAAAAGAAGAACTTTGTCAAAAATAACTTCTTTACCAGTCTCAGTGTCTAATTTTTCTATTTTTAAAGTATCGCCGGTTTTGATCAAATATTGTTTTCCACCGGTTTCTATAACTGCAAACATAATGGTTTAATAGTTAATTTGTTTATTAGTTTAGAAGCTGAGACGGGAAACTGACCCAACTACTAGAGTGCGCATATTATACAATATACCATAGATATTGTCAATACCCACCTCTAGACGTGCGCAATACACAAATCACAAATAAAGAATATAAATAAATGATAGGTGATAGATGATAAATTGTTAAGAAGATATCACTTATCATTTATCATCTATCATTTTACCTTCAAATTAATCACAATCTACCCGCATGTTAATTCACTTCTATTTTATCCCCAATCTTCACCCCATTCTTCTCTACCCACCCCGCTGGCAATTCCAAGACAACATTAGCTTCAACTCTAGGATAATAACGCTTTAGATTAGCTTCGGAAACATCTGGCTCAAGCGGAACATCTGGCGCAATATCTACAATTTCACCATTTTTTATCCAAACAATATCAATCTTAAATTCCATATCACGCATGACAATGACATGCTTTCCCATATTATTAAAGATAAAAATCATACCATCATATTCTCCCAAACTTTCTCTATCACCCAAACCTTTTATCAAGTGATAAGAATCTTTGGCCACTAAAACATGCAAATTCTGACCTGCTAATTTTATATTAGCCTCAGGCCAATGTAGAGAGTAGATTTTTAAACTAAAAAAAGACACGGCCACCAAAGCCAATACGATCCAATGCCATGGTTTTATTTTTTTAGATTCATCGTCCATAATATATAATATAAGATACTAATATACTAATTTTACGAATTATACTAATGGTATACTAATGTGTATTGAAGTAAAATTGAATTTAAATTGAACTTACTTTGTATTATTAAAAGTTAGTTTTAATAATTATTTATCAAAGTAAGTATTAGTATTTATTCGTATCATTAGTAAAATTAGTATATTGGTATCTTCTATTTCTACTTTTTTCTAGAAAAATAAACTCCCGCCAACATCATCAAAACAAATAAAAATAATAATGCAACTAGTTTTTGACTGCTTTGTAAAAACAGGGTGCTGATGCCGAACAAAAAGGCAATAGTGTAAAATAATAATACTGCCTGCTTCTGGCTAAAACCAGATTTTAGTAATCGAAAATGCAAATGCTCATTATCACCAACATAAATTGGCTGACCTTTTTTTATTCTTTCAAATATAACTCGTACCATGTCCATCATTGGTAATCCTAAAACTAATAAAGTGGTTGCAATTTTTCCACCAGAGATAACTGCGAGCCCACCAAGCATAAAACCCATAAACAAACTTCCGCCTTCGCCCAAAAATATTTTAGCTGGATGCCAGTTCCAGATAAGAAAACCTAGACAAGCTCCGGCAAAAATAAATGATAATAACGCCACATCTGGCTGTAACCAAAGATCTTGTAAACTAAGAAATCCTATCATCAGTGCACCAATCAAAACTATACCAGTAACAAGACCATCCAAACCATCCAAAAGCTTGGTAGTAAACATCATAACCATAAGCCAAACAAACACAACCAGATCTGCCAACCAAAACCAATTTACAGCGTTATTTAAGGTCAGCTGAAAAATTTGCAAATTAATTACTCCCCCAACCGGATTAGTAATAATGTCAGGTCCCACCCCAAAAGCGATAACAACTATAGTTGCCAAAATTGGTGCAATTATTTGTTGTTTAGCTTTTAGTCTATATTTATCATCTAAAAATCCTCCTATCATCAAAACGAGTCCACCTAGGAAAAATCCTAATAAATGATTTAACCCAACATCATTTCTTAACTTATCAGTAAAAATTAAAACCAAAAAAATTATCACAAAAAAACTGACAAATATTGCTAATCCCCCACCGAGTGGAATACGTTTCTTGTGAATTTTCCTCTTCTCCAATTTTGGTTCATCTACAATCTTAAAATACCGCATTACCACTCGGATAATCGGCGTTATTGAAAAAGATAAAATAAATGCTAATAGGAAATATCCGAGATACATAAATAAAATACATGTGTCATTGCGAGGAGCGAGAATACGCGACGAAGCAATCCCAGTGCATCAGCAACGTATCTAAAACAATGGGATTGCCATGTCGCCCTGTATTTCATCAGGACTCCTCGCAATGACACGAATAAAAAACTTACCTATATTTTACCTAAAATTTGAATAATAAACAAGCCTTGCTCTGTAGCCTTGTGGTACAGGGTTGACAGGAATGCAAAAATACTGTTAAATAAACATAAGTTTTGAGACAATCAGCTCGCAAGAGTCACAACAGCACACAACATGGAGGTGCATCTTGAAAATGGCAAAAGCTCGATGGGGTCGAGCTGCATTAATCCTTTCACTTCTTTTCATCGGTATCCTCATCATCACCTTCTCTCCGATGTTCTGTAGCAATCCCACTGCCGAGGCCATCGAGCTACAAGGACTCAGCAGTGGTAAGGTGTCAGAACTCACCAACCAAATCGAAGAGCTCACTCGAGCCTTCGACGACCTGGCCGATATCAAGACCCAAACCGAGCTGGAGCTCATGCAGGAGATCGCCGAGCTCCGCAACCAGATCCATCAGTCCGAGACCAGGCTCCAGGCGAAGAAGCGAAGCAAAAGACGATCATCAGACAAGATCATCATGACAGGAGCTAGTGGAATCATCTACGACTGACCCCCATCTTCCCCTCAAAACCCACCCCAAGGAGGCCAACCCAAATCCCCACGTTCGAGAATGACTCGCTCGTGGGGTCATTCGTTTATACAGCACTTGACCTCCCCTTACGAAGGGGAGGAACACCTGATTCGCATCAGGGGGTGGGGTTTTGTCGTAGAGGTAATGAGATTCTAAAATTCCACGTATGAAAACCCCCTAATCACTTCGTGTATATTCCCCCTTCGTAAGGGGGAACCAAAAAATAGCCTAAAGGCTATTTTTCATTTAAACACCTTATTATTTATCACGTTCAACCCTAACTTCCAGCCCTTTCCCCAAAACTACCACATCTCTTCTCTCCAATTTATTTTGTAAAATAAGATCGGCCAATTTGTTTTCTACATGTTCTTGAATTGCTCGTCTCATAGGCCTAGCACCGAACTCTGGATCAAAACCAACATCAGCCAATGCAACCAAAGCAGATTCTTCAATCCTAAAACCGACTCCACGTTTTTCCAAATCTTTTGTCACTCGTTTTAGCATTAAACCAGCGATTTGTTTTATTTCTTCTTTTTCTAGAGATTTAAAGAGTACAATACCATCAAAACGATTTAAAAACTCTGGTCTATAATATTTCTTCAATTCTCCACGAACCAAGCTTTGCCTAATTTCTTCTAAACTTTTTCCAGCCACAATTTGTTCTTGAACATAATTTGTACCCGCATTGGATGTGGCAATAATAATACTATTAGTAAAATCAACCACTTTACCAACACTATCGGTCAACCTACCATCATCAAAAACCTGTAAAAATAAATTTAAAATATCTGGATCAGCTTTTTCAAGCTCATCTAATAAAATAAGAGAAAAAGGCTGTTGTCTAACCGCTTCAGTCAGGATACCACTACCTTGCTGATTTGGCTGACCAATCAAACGATAAATTCCAGTTTTATCTTGATATTCACTCATATCAATCCTAACCATTCTTTCTTCACCGCCAAAATATACATTGGCAATAGTTTTGGCCAATTCTGTCTTTCCTACACCGGTCGGACCCAAAAATAAAAAGTTGGCAATTGGTTTTTTGTCTGATCTCATTTCTGCTCTGGCTCGACGCAAAGCACTAGCAACTAACATCACAGCTTCATTTTGACCAATTATTCGCTTGTGCATTTCTTCTTCAAGACGCATCAATTTATCTGACTCATCTTCGGTAATACTAGTTGTAGGTATACCGGTTTTATTAGAAACAATTTGACCCACATCTTCAGCAGTAACCAAATGATCAGCCCCTTTTTCATTTTTAGTATAACTGGCCGCTTCGGTCATGACAGAAATTGCACTCTCTGGTAAATTTTGATCATACAAAAACTTTTCTGCCAATTCCACCGATTTTTGCAAGGCATCATAAGAAAAAAATATACTATTCTTATACTCCACATAACCAACTTTGGATTCTAAAACCTGAATAGCTTGATTTTGATCCATTTCTTTTACATTCACTTTTGACAAAACCGAACCGATTTCAGAATTTACTACGTGCCGTTTGTAACCTTCTGGTGTGGTAGTAGCAAAAGTTAAAAACTTACCTGGACCCAGATATTCTGCCAAGGCTTCAGAAACATCTAGGCTTTCGCCTGTCTCATCAGATCCTGCGGAGATAAGATCATGAATATTTTTTATAAATAAAATTATATTTCTAGCACGCGAAACTTCATGCATTATTTTTATAAGCCTTTCTTGGGCACCACTAACAGTAGTACCAGCAAGCAATGCTGAAGTTGACAGCTGAACTAAACGTTTTTCTTTTAACCTATCGGGTACATCTTCTTCTACCATTTTGCGGGCAATACCCTCTATAATGCTCATCTTACCAACTCCACGCTCGCCAACCAAAATAATACTCTGTCTGCCACCTTCTACAATCCTAAATACTTCTTCGATTTCTTTTTCACGAGCCACACAAGCCGACAAATTACCGTATTTGGCCGCCATAGTCAAGTCTTCACTAAAACTATTCAGATAGGGTGTGGCAACAGCTGTCATTGCCCTATCCAAACCATATTTACTACGATGAGAACCAGCTTTTTGTAATTTTCTATACTGACGTCGCAATTTTTCTCTAATTCGCATCCACTCTACCACATTATTTAATTTTTCCTTATCAATTTTTAAATCATATAGTAACTCTTGAATTGACTCCGACTGCTCAACTGTTGCAATAAGAAGCTCAGTAACATCTACATATTCCTGACGATCAACATAAGCTTTTTCATATGCTTTAAATAAAATTTGTTGCAAGTCTTCTGAAATAATTGGCACTTTTTTTTCTTCTGATTTTAAATAAAATTTAGCCAACCTTGCTTGCAGGGGGTGGACTGGAATACCAAGACGGATAAAAATATTAGAAACCCTAGTAGATGAAAGTAAGGCATGAAAAACATGGGCTGGTTCAACATTTTGGCTAAAATTTTTGTGAGCTTGAAAATAAGCTTCCTCCAAAACCCCTCTGGCACCGTATGAAAATGTCAAAGCAATATTTTGCCTTTTACTACGTGGTAATTTAAAAACTTCGCCCCAAGTTTGCATTACTTGTTCATCTTTTTCTTCTAATAATTTTTTATCTTCTTTGTATTCATGATACTCAACGTTTTCCGGTTCAGGATTAGAAACGACCAACCGATAAGATAAATAACCAAGTGCTGTAAGCGCAATAAAAAACAGAGACGGTAAAGTATTGCCTTGCAACTGCCAAAAACGAACTGTTAACACATCACCAAATATTCCCCTATCGTATGCTAACCAGACAAATAAAATCAAAAAACCAACACCAAAAATAAGTGATCCAATAATACGAAAGTGGTTTAAATGACGACGAGCTCGCCTAACACTGATATGATAATTAGTAAGTGGTTCACCCCAATACAAAAACCCACCCCGCGCAAACCGCCCCATACTCATCCCTTTGCATTCTCTGCACTTGGTAATACCAGAATAACCCGAACCTTGACAGGTTGGGCATGGAAGTAAATTTAGTGGTACTTGTTTTTCGAAAAGCATAAATGATTAGTCAAAAGTCCTTAAAGTCAAAAGTTTATAAAGTCATATTCATTGCTTTCGACTTTATGACTTTATGACTTTATGGACTTTAGACTAAAAATAACATATAAACCACAAAAATAGGCAAAGCCAAATAAACCAAAAATAAAAACAAAACAACAACCATCCACAACAACAAAAAAATGGAACGAAAAATCACGTTCCAAAATCTAACGAACACACTCATTAGAAAACCCTGTATATCACGCTGACCATACATTGGTACAAAAATATTTTTTAACCACAAAAATGGCACGAACTGAGCATTACCATCTTGAATTAAATGATAACAAAACAAACCCGCTCGCTTCATCCCACCACTATACCACCACAGTGGAAAATAAAGCAAGTCAAGAAAGAATTCTAAAAACATTCGTTGTAAAACTAAGATCCACATACTTTAAGTCAAAAGTTATAAAGTCAAAAGTTATAAAGTCAAATATCGCACAAAGACTTTCGACTTTATGACTTTATTGACTTTATTGACTTTTGACTCTTTTATTATATCACAAAATTAAATTCGGTACTACTTTTTTCTTTAAAAAATAAGCTTGGATAAAACTCTATGATTTAAAAAGAAGAACCCTCGCGCGAAGCACGAGGGTTCAGGGGTTCGAGTGACCGAGGTACCGTATGATACCAAAGTCACTACGTCTTCACAGGTGAGTGGGCTACCCCAAGTCCACCACCCCCAGGGCGAAGCAACCGAGATTGTCGAGGCCTCCGCCGCCCCAGCGCCAGACGTCGCAGTCCAGGCCGCCCCGACCAAAGCGACCGAGGCTGAGGCGATAACCACTGTCACGGATGCAGGCATCGGTACGTGCCAACAGGTTGTTCAGCGGGACACGCTCGCCAGTCTGGTTATGGTTGGCAAGGATGATGCCGGATAACTGCGACGGTTCGCCAAACGACTTAAAGAAGTGCGCCGGCAATTCGTACTTCTCCCGCAACTTGGCCAGCAGAGCATTCTGCTTGGCCACGCTCTTGCTCAGGCTGTTCGGCAGGAGCCGAGGCGGGCAGAACAGAACCGAGTCCTTGGTGGGCTGATCCTCAAAGTCCCAGTCCTGCAGGTACTCAAATTCCTTGTAGCAAGGACCGAGTTGAGGTGCGTGCGACTTCTGGGTGAAGCCAGCGCGAACGAGCCAGAACGACGAACCGCGATAGCCGAAGTGATCCACGGAACACTTCTGACCGTTCTCCAGCAACTTGCCAGCCTCAGCCTCAGACATTACTGCACTGAGAGTTGACACGACTTTGGCCTCGTTAACGAGGCGTGTGAAGTGCGGAACCGACGGATCATCGGATGCGACGACCTGCAACAGCCTTTTGCCGGAGAGCACTTCCTCCATTGTTGCTCCTGCCGACTTGACCTTATACAATAATGCCGCAAACTGGCCCTGAGTGTAATCCTTTGCTTCCACGAGTGGAGTTGCCATGATACTAACCTCCCTTGAGCTTTTTATCGCCCAAAAGTTTATCCCTATCCCCGGGATGGGGTCTCATCTCGATATGAGAGGAGCTTTCGCCTTGTTTTTAAAAACAAAGTAAAAGTTCTTCTCATATTCTTTTATTTTAAGTTGAAATTACTCAAAAAACAAATATTCCTGCCCTACACAGTAGTTAGATAGAAACATTAAAAAACCCCTTCTACCACTCTGCTGGGCTAATTTTAGCACTTTTTTGGTATTTTATTTGATTTTAGTAATAATGTAGTATAGCATATTTTTGGGTTTTTGTCAATACCCACTAATCTTAACACGAATTTACACAAATTATTAAAAGACAGGAGTGATGCACGACCGCAGGAAGTGCGTCTGTCTGCACGACGTTGCTTCTAATTGACCCACTCCCTCGGGTCGTGGGTCACTCCTAATAAACACACTCAAAACAAACCACCAAAAAACTCTCATAATCGAGAGTGTTTAAGTGTTTAGGCCGTCAGGCCGTGTGTTTTCGTGTTTTCGTGATCACCTCATCGCCACAGCATTACCTGTCAGACTCACATACTGAACATTACTTCCGGCTTCCACCATATTAAGACTCAATAAACGCTCTTGGATACTATTCATTGACCGATTAGAAGCAATTTGAAGTTCTAGACGTTGATTTTCTTGTTCCATAGCTTGAACCTGCTTCTCAAGATCGTTTATCTCATAGCCTTTGGTAGAAAGTGAGCTGGTTTGAACTATATACATAAAACTAAAAACTAAAAACACCGTTAAAAGTGCAACCCTAAACGTGGCACCAAAAAACCACTGCCTAACTGCTTGTCTTTTTTGTCGTAATGTCTGGTGATTACTAGTCATATTTTTTAGTTAATCCCGAGCGAGGAGAAATTTTTTTCACAAAAAATTTCTACGACGAGGGATCTTTCCTATCTCGAATTTATTTAATGTAAATATTGCCTGTTTTAGTAATTAAGGTGATAGGAAAGATCCCTCAATCACTTCGTGTATTTTCGGGATTAACCAACCCTCTCCACCACCCTCATCTTCGCCGATCTAGCCCTAGGATTTTCCTTTCCTTCTTCTTCACTGCAAATAATCGGCTTTTTATTTATTATTTTTAAAATTTTTCCGCTTTGTTTTTTAAAATAAGTTTTCACAATTCTATCTTCGCCTGAATGAAAACTAATCACTGCTAGTCGTCCGCCCGGAGCCAAAACTTCTACAGCCTGTGGTAAAGTTTTTTCTAAAACTTTTAACTCATCATTTACCGCAATTCTGAGAGCCTGAAAAACTCTAGTGGCTGGATGTAATCCACCAATCCAGGGCACTTCCTTGTCAGTTTTTAATTTCTTTCTATAGACATCTAAAATAATTTCTACTAGTTCACCTACCGTTTCAATCTTTTTTTCTTTTCTATTGTCCACTATTGCTTTTGCAATTTGTTTACTCAAATTCTCCTCACTGTATTTTTTAAATATATTTACCAATCTACCAAAATCTAATTCGTTCACAACATTAGTAGCTGACATCCGCATTTCATTTCCAGCAAAACGCATATCCAGCTTTTCCTCTGGACGTAAAAAACTAAATCCCCTACCACGGTCTTCAAACTGCGGTGTAGACCAACCCAAATCCATCAAAATTCCATTTACCGGACCAAAATTATTTTCCTCAACAATTTTTTTTAAATTTACAAAATTATCACGGACAAACACTACTCTATCTTCATATTTGTAAAGAAACTGTTTAGCTCGCAAAACTGCTTCTGGGTCAGCGTCAATTCCCAACAACTTACCATAGGGCGCTGTTGCCTCTAATATCTTTTCTGCATGGCCAGCATCACCAAGGGTACAATCAATGACATTCATTCCAGGTTTTAATTGCAATGAATCTAAAACTTCGGTTAGTAGTACAGGAACATGACGCACTGACATATTTTTATCATCTATCATTTATCATCTATCACACATCATTTCAAAATTTAGTTTAGTGATAAATGATATATGATAAATGATAATTTTCTTAGTAAATTAATTTATATTCCTAATTCAAACATCCCTTCTGCAATCTCACCACTTTCCTTCTCACTCTTTGTCTTGTATTCTTCCCAATTCTTCTGATCCCAAAGTTCGAGACGGTTGTATAGACCTGCCACGACGATATTTTTTTTGAGACCAGCAGAAATGCGAAGATATTCTGGCAACATTATTCTGCCCTGTTTATCAACATTTACATCCATGGCTCCCGCCAACATCAAACGTGAAAAAGCTCGAGCTTTGGATTGTGAAAAAGGCAAGGTGGCCAATTTATCAGCCAACTTTTTCCATTCCACTTTGGTATACAAAAACAAACAATTGTCTAGACCACGAGTAACAACTGCGCCCTTACTCAAATCAGACCTAAATTTCTTTGGTACTGCAAGACGCCCCTTCTCATCTAGGTTGTGACTATATTCACCTATGAACACAAGATTGTAATTATTGATAAATAGACAAGCACTTTATTTATCAATTCATTTTAAAATTAGTAATCTTCCCCACTTTTCCCCACGTGCTTCCATTATATACCACTTTGGAACCACTTACAACCCTTTTTATCCACAGTTATCCACAGTAAAACTACTAAAATCCTGTCTTAAGCTATGAATGATAAATGATAAATGATAATTTGCTTAGTAAATTATCATTTATCATCTATCATTTTTACGGATAATGCATCATTAATATTCTTAACATCGACATATCTAAAACCGAGACAGATTATTCACTAGTAAGACCACCCCCCTTGCAAAAAAAATCAAAATGTTCTACAATACTAGAGCTTAATTATTAATCATTAACCAAAAGGTATATGAAAAAATTATCTTTTCTCGTTGCCACTTTCGCACTTGTGCTTTTGGTGGGTGCTGGTTGTTCTGATACTAGTACTCCTCAAGCCAAAGATGCTTTCACTGATGAATCAGTTGAGGCTAATGTAGAAGTGACAGAAAATCAGGAGGGTGAAACTACAGAAGAACAAACAGAGGAACAAATGGAACAAACAAAAGAAGTAATAAATACCGAATCTGATATCACACTAAAAGTTGAGGTAAAAGAAAATGCTACTCTAAATTTAGTTTGGGAAGTGTCTGATGAATTAAAAGAAAAAGCTACTGGCTATCGCCTGCTTTTGGATGATGAACCAAATCCTGAATTTGGTCAGGGTGGTTTTTGGTATGATCGTGGTCCAGCTCATTTTGACAAAGAATGGACCGAACTACCACTTGGTAAACAGTATGTCCGCGTCTGTGTTTTGGAAGGTGCCGAATGTATTGCCGATAGTAATGAAGTGGAAGTTGAGGTGAAATAAAGCATTGATTTCACTGACCTGCCTACCGGCAGGCAGGTTTAAAAATGATTTCACAGATTAAAAAATCCCGATTCATATCGGGATTTTTTGTTTGTGTTTTGTTGATGTAATAATTTATCTACTGAGATATCTCAGTAGATAAATTATTATGACATATAAAAAGAGACGCATTCAATGCGTCTCTACAATCTCACTTTCTAAACATGTAACATCAGTTACTTCCGTGTAATCCCTGCCCACAGCCTGCCTGCCGGTAGGCAGGGCAGGTGTCTAAAATTCTGTGTAATCTGTGTTAAATCTCAACCTCTTCTCCATATTCCGGCACAAACGTTTCAACTTTATATTTATCCCGCAAACGATGAGCCAACTCAGTGGTTGAATGTTCTTCGCCATGTACACAAAATACCTGCTTTGGTGCTTTTCCAGCTTGGCCTGAGCCTGTCGAATGGCCCGAACCTACCCATTTCAAAAGTTTGTTCTGATCACCATGAGCCGACAGAGCTCCCATCGCTTTTATAGTACATCTGACGTCCACATCCGCTCCCATAATTTTTACTTTACTCGTTCCCTCATAAAGCCTTCTACCCAAAGTTCCTTGCGCTTGATAGCCGACGATTATTAAAGTAGAAGCTGGGTCAGGTAAATAACGAAAGGCGTGGTGAATAATTCTACCACCATTCATCATTCCAGCACCAGCAATTATCATTTTAGGTCCGGGAACATGATTGATTTGTTTTGACTCTTCACGTGTGTGCGTCATCTTCAATCCAGGAAAATCCAAAAAGTCATCGCCTGTCATATGTAAACGCATAGCTTCTTCATCATAATATTCTGGATACTTTCCATATACCTCAGTCGCATCAATCGCCAAAGGACTATCTAAAAACATTGGAATCTTTGGTAATTCTTTATCATACTCGCTAAGTTTATTTAATTCGTATAAAAATTCTTGGGTGCGTTCTAGAGAAAAGGCTGGGATCATTATACTTCCACCTTTTTTTACACCCTCTTTTATTAATTTTAAAATAACCTCACGACGCACATCAATGGATTCATGAATCCTGTCACCATAAGTTGACTCACATAATAAAATATCAACATCTTTACTTAGATTTTGTGTGTCTTTTAAAATTGGAACATCTTCATTACCAATATCTCCTGAGAAAGCTATTTTTTTAGTTTTACCCTGACCTTGTGGAAGGGCAACCTCCACTTCAATAAAAGCTGAACCAAAAATATGACCGGCATCTTTCCAAATAGCTTTTACACCAGGTAAAACTTCTATTTCTTCATTGTAATTTATTCCAGTACAAAACGACTTGGCCACAGCAATATCAGGCTCGCCATATAATATTGGTGTACCATAACGCTTTAAGTTTTCTTTCATAATATGCCAACCGTCTATCCAAATAAGTTCAGCAAACTCACAAGTGGCTTTAGTCATCCAAATCTTTCCTTTGAAACCATCTTTGATTAGCTTGGGAATTCTACCAACATGATCAAGATGGCCATGAGTGACAAGAAGAACATCAACCTCTGCCGGATTAAAAGGAAAATCATCATGATTTTTCCCCTCATTAAAATTACCACCTTGAAACATCCCACAATCTACGAGGATTTTATATTTTGAGGTTTCTAGCAAATGACAAGACCCAGTAACTTCTTTGGCCGCTCCACAAAAATGTAATTTCATAGTAATATATTTTAAATTTAAATTAAATTTTACATTAAATAATTCAGATTATTCGGATAATACAAATAAACGGATTTCTGTTTAGAAAGTTATCTGTATATCTGAATTATTCCCGCAGAGGAATGCCCTGTGGGTATCCGCATCTATCCGAATTATTTAATGTAAGTATACCACAACAATCATACGGTATAGCTCATAATAAACGGTTACCGAAATCATCATGTTCTCTCGGTCCTTTGGTTGTTATTTTTTTGAAATTTAAATATCTTTTTTTGCAATATATCAAGCTTGTCTTTAAGTAGCAGAGGATTAAGATCTTGGTG
>JBDRSF010000049.1:0-4119 GCA_043825135.1 Candidatus Magasanikiibacteriota bacterium | reverse complement strand
AAAATACGGTTCATCGCTATAGCTGTCTATAAAACCGACCAAACAACCGTAAGTGCCGTCTATTACATGCTTGTTGGTTAATATCGTTCCCTTTGAATCAATCACAGTTCCTGACCCTTGGCTTGCCATTGTTCTGCTAACTGGGCAAATTAGCTTAACTGTGGATTTTATGATTGAGTTTTGATTGACGATGCCTAAGTCTTCGCTTGGCGTTTGTTGCTTTGGTTGATTCGGAGCAGAACAATATTGTGATACTGCCGGTGATGCCGTTTCAGCTGATTGGCAATCATAGGTTCTGCTACAGTTTCTGGTTTGTATTCCCTGTGGCGAGCAAGCTCCCCAACTACCGCATTCCCAAGTATCCACTGAACAAGGCGGAGTGTATGAGCATAATTGTGTCGTAGCTGGCTTTGGCGTTTCTACTCCATTACATTCAAAAGTCTTGGTGCATGTTCGGATTTGTGTATTATCAGGACGACATTCAGAAAAATCTCCACAATTCCAAATGTCCTGATCGCAGGCAGGCTTCAAGCTAAAATTATGACCACTGAGCGGAAAAGGTCGGCTTTTAAGACCCTCTGGCGTCACAATAATAAGCTCATTAACAGAAGATAAATTGTTTGGTAACTTAATAAAAGTATTCACAGTATAAGGAAAATCTGCGGTTGTTCCATATGGTATAGGAGTTGTGTTAGACAAATCCCATGTAGCTTCAAAGGTATCAATATAGACTTTATCTTGACCGGGCTTAATAAAGCTTCCGGAAATAAATAATATATCTCCTCCCTCCAATATTTTATCTTTTGGATAATCATAAAGCATTGAGGCATCTTTACTGATTTTTCTAACCATAGCAATGCTTGGTTTAATATTGATAGATACAGCTTTTTCTACTTCGAGCCAATCATCGCTAGATGAAATTTCAACAGTGCTAATTAAACGATCACTGAATGATTTTCCGTCATCAATTGTTAAGATAAGACTAATTTCTGAATCTGACCATTGTTCATCACTACCAGCTTCAAGTCCATTAATTAATAGTTTACTAGAAGCATTAGTACCAAAACCACTTCCTTTAATAGTTAAAGTTTGTAGCCATTCTATGTTGTCGCTTGGTACAACCTCAGTAATTTGAGGCGTACCTTCTGCCTGAGCCAAGTTATTGATTAAAAAAATTGCTATAAAGCTTATTAATGACGCGAATAAAATTTTTTTCATAATTTTGTTTATTTCTGTTGCGGTAGATACCGCTACATGAAATTATTAATAATAAACATAATTTTATTTTTTAAGCATATCTTGCATCTTTTTAATTAGCCTTTGCCCTCGATCTATAACTTCTTTTGGGGGTGAATATTCATATAATCCATTTAAATTTTTCTTCCAAAAACATGGCTTAGAAACCTCGTTAATAAAAGCTATTTCTAAAACACTGCTAAGCACATCTAATGTGAGCATTAAAACAGGAAACAAGTTGCAAATTATCACTTTTTGTTCGTTTTGATCAAGTAAACCACCCACACAAAAAGGATTTTTAGAATAATGAGGAACGGAATGTAATATGCTTACATGTGTAAATTGATCACTTAAAGAACCATACATTCGACCAATAACTGGGTGTATATTCTTTACTATGGTTATGCTTTTGGTCGAAAAAAATTTTTTAGGATTATTTCGTAAAATATCTAGTTTTTCTGGATGAACATGTATATCGTATGCGCTAGCAAAAATTTCTAATACGTTTCTCATAATCATTGGTGGTTCTTTACTATAACCGAGTCTAACTAATTCTATACCAGATAAATATGTATTAAGCGCTGTCCAAAATAGTAACGCACTTTGAAAATCATTATCCGAAATTATTAACTGATCTTCTTTGTTAATAATATCAAACAAAATTTGATATGAGATTGCCATTTCTTCGGCAATGTTAGAAATTTCTTGTGAATATAAAATATCAAATTTTTTTGCAATTTTATTACTAGTTAAATGCAATTGATTAAATATAGTATCTTTAGTAATCATATTTTTTGGTCTCGCTGGAGTCTCCTTGCCGTTAGGCAAGGGACTCCAGCGCTTTTATGCACAATGTTTTATGTGCGGGAGTCCCCTCCTCAGTTTTTTTCGCTCCACGAATTAAACTGAAGAGGGGAGACTCCCGCAAGGTCAAAATTTTAATAATTTTCAATAACAAAAGTTGAAATTGATTTCATTAATTCCGCTTCAACGGATTGGAATTCATTAGATGTAGAACCTGCTGTGATGAAGTAAAAAATATTATTATTTAATACTTGATATTGTAATTGCGTTCCTTCAACTGTTATATCAAGTGCAGTATATGGCATAGAATACTTAATCCAATATGCAGGTTCATTATCTAATTTAGACTCCCCATAATCAATTAGTTTTGCTCCAGGAAATTTTTCTTGCACACCACCTAGAATGGAATTTTTAAATTCTGCGAGATCTATTACATTTTTTATTGTTGCTGTTTTATCTCCATATTCTGCTGGTATTTCCCGCACCCCAATACTCATTGTGTGATTACCATTGACTGCTTTTTGTAAAATATTTGGTCCATCGCCCGCTTTTATATCCCATCCTCCAGGAAATTTTATTCTAAAATCATATTTTGTATTTCTATATAAATTTCCGCTTTGTTCTGAATAGCTACCACTTTTATCAGTTTGCGCAAGTTCAATATCTTGCTCGTCTGGCAATTCAGAAAAAACAGCTACTATAAAAATTACTGCAACAATAATAACGCCTGTCCATACTAATCCTTTTTTAGATTTTTTATGCTCTGTAATTTTTACTTCATTTTGCGTATTTTGTGGCTCTGGTTTATTATTGTATTCTTCATTTTGTTTTTGAAATGTTATTTTTTTACCTAAATGTTTACCTAAAAATTTTTGGGAAAGAAATGATAAACCACCTACTATTACAAGCCACTTTATAATTGCTGGAATTTTCACATTTAAAAAATATTCTATTGTAGAGGTAATTACAACACCAATAATCGCACCTAATACTATAGCCTCTGATTTACCTCGTTTGAGTTCTTTTTCGGTCGGTTCTCTTTTTAGAAATGACGTTTTATCCATAGAAATATTGATTAATTATTAAAGTTAAAAATGATTTCATATAACATGTCGGCATATCTGAAGTTTTTGCCCGCCACTTTATAAAAATCAAAAATAAGAAAGGGCAAAAATTTGGGTGAGCGAACGTTAAGAATAAAATTATTTTTTAAAATTCCTACCACGAAGAATTAAGATAGGAATTAAGAATATTAATGCCATTGTAATTACTATTTCAAATATTTTTAATATAATATGATCGCCATAAGAATTTGAGTCAAAATAACTACCTCCAAAATTTAAAACCTTAAATACTAAAAAACCAATTAAAAAACCAGCCCACAAGAACGCACTCTGTTTTGTTTTGGCAATCTTATTTAATAGTTTAGTTACTATTTCATCAAGCATATTTTTAATTAAAAATAATTTTATTTAGTTCGCGAACCAGATATAGCTTGTTATGTGATGTTTTGCTTAATAATTTTTAATTATTTTTTATTCCCTAAAAGTCTTTTAATATCTTCTCCTGTAAATTCTTTTTTATAATCAATTAACTTCGGGTGTTAAATATTGTTTGCGTCACAGTCCTAAATTCCAATCTACCAGCTTCGCTGGCAAATTGGAATTCGGAGACTGTGACGAGGCCGAAAAAGGGGGGTGACAATTTGTCCCCACCCTTTGCCAATCTCTTTATCGCGAATACGCATTTTACGAATATAATCTTTAACATTGGGCGTATCAGTAAGCGCTACTACAACATCATTGACAACAAACCACCATTCATTATTAAAAATGGTTTTTCTAATTTCTTTTCTTTGAAAAATAGCGATTTTTGTAGTTGTAATTTCGTTGTTAATATTCATAATTTACAAAATGATTTATATAAATATAATAAACTTTATTTACCCAACCTATCCCTATTAATCTTTTTTAAACCCTTCTTTTTTTCAGATTTTAATTTTCTCTCAACTTTTTTAATATTTTCATCCTTCTTACTTTTGGTAAATAATTTTTGCTTGTTACAACTTTTTTATTGCTT
>JBDRSF010000048.1:0-13288 GCA_043825135.1 Candidatus Magasanikiibacteriota bacterium | reverse complement strand
TTTAATACTAATCCTGATATATTTAACAAAGATCTTACCGAGTGGTTAATTGAATACAACTTCCATAGACCTCATGAAACTCTTAATTACGAAACCCCACTAGACTTTTCAAAAGTGTTACCTATGTGGTCATCTTGTACAGGGTATTGACTTTAGGGTTTAATTGCGGTATTATACTAGTATAATTGGGGTACAGGGAATACCTTAACTTTAATATTTCCACCCTTCGACAGATCCTTCGGTCGTTTAGGCTCCCTCAGGATATTTATGAAACGTTCAGAAATAATATTAATGATTTTAAAGGTCCCATTGGACTTTTTGATGTTGGTTTTCGCAGGCATATCTGCTTATTATCTGCGTTTTTCAGATTGGGCAATTGCCTTAAAACCAGTGGTTTTTAAACTGACTTTGTTTCAGTTTGTGGAAATTACTAGTTGGGTGGCAGTGGTGTGGATTTTTATTTTTGCTCTGACTGGGCTTTATTCCACTGATCCAAGTAGAAAATTATCTCGTGATTTAACTAGAATTTTGTTGGCTTGTTCGGCTGGTTTGTCAGTTGTGGCTTTGTATGTTATGTTTGCTCAATTACAGTTTGACTCTCGTTTTTTGGTGGCAGCTGGTTGGGGATTTGCTATCATGTATGTATCTTTGGGTAGAATTTTAATGCGTGGATTAAAAGGATTATTGTATAGAAACGGGATTGGTTTGCGTAGAGTAGTTGTGATTGGGTCAGAAGATCTAACAAAAGAATTAGTAGAAACTTTAGAAAAAAGAAAAGAATTAGGCTACAAAATAGTTGGTGTGTTTGCGAAATTTGATACTAAGGTCAAAAAAGAACTAAATAAATTAAACATAGATGAAATGCTTTTTATTAATCCGCGGGCTGATGAAAAAGAAACTTTGGCAGCTTTGAATTTTTGTGATCAACGTCATCGAGTTTTTAAATACAGCGCTGATTTGTTTTCTACCTATAGTGCCAATATGATTGTTAGTCCTTTGGCTGGAGTGCCTGTTATTGAATTAAAAAAGACACCACTTGATGGCTGGGGTAGGGTAGCTAAAAGAATTTTTGATATTATTATGGGGATATTTGTAATAATTATTACAAGTCCACTCATGTTGTTATCGGTTTTGGTAATTTTAATGGAAACAGGCCGACCTATAATTTACAAGAATGAACGCGTTGGCATCCGCGGTCGTAAATTTTTTACTTTGAAGTTTAGATCAATGTTTCAAAAAGATTCTACTGGATCACAGTTTGGAAAAGCTGGAGAGATTGCTGAAAAAAAAGAAGAAAAATTAATTAAAAAACAAAGTGCACGTCAGGGACCAATTTATAAAATTGCTGATGATCCACGAGTTACTGGTTTTGGCAAGTTTATTCGCCGTTGGAGTATAGACGAGTTGCCACAATTTTTTAATGTAATAAAAGGCGAAATGAGTATAGTTGGTCCGCGTCCACATCAGCCCAGAGAAGTAGAGCAATATGAAGAAAAATACCGCAAAGTTTTTACTCTAAAACCTGGTATCACCGGACTCGCCCAAATTTCCGGCCGTAGCGATTTGGATTTTGAAGAAGAAATGAAATTGGATGTTTTTTATATAGAGAAGTGGGGATTATTACTTGACTTTATTATTTTTATTAAGACACCATTTGTTTTGTTTAAGAGACGTAAGGTTTTATAAAAGACGTAAACTCAACAATTCTAAACACCACTGCCCACTTGCTAATGTAAGTGGAGCGTTATAATGTTTCCCCCCTAATAAGGGGGGATAAAGGGGGGTGTTCGCGGTTTGCATAGTTGACCAACACCCCCTCTGTCTCCCCCTGCGAGGGGGAGGACGTGAAAACAATAATTTATTAGTACAATTAGTATATTAGTTTTTTTAATAACATATGAAGGTAGCATTAGTTCACGACTATCTCTCCCAAGACGGGGGAGCGGAGAGAGTTTTAAAAGCGTTTCATGAGCTTTGGCCGGAAGCGCCTATTTTTGTTTTGTTTCATGATAAGAAGAAGATAACTGATTTTAATCAAGAAAAAATAAAAGAATCTTTTATTGCCCACCTGCCTTGGGGTAGAAAAAAATATCAATGGTATTTGCCTTGGATGCCGTTAGCAACTGAGCGTCATAATTTACATGAATTTGATGTGGTAATTTCATCCACTTCAGCTTTTGCCAAAGGGGTTTTAACTCGTCCAGATACTTTGCATATTTCATATTGTCACACGCCCACTAGATATTTATGGACTGATACTCATGAGTATATTGAAGATTTGAAATATAATCGTTTGATCAAATCTGCTTTGCCAAAATTAATTCATCACTTGCGTATGTGGGACAAAATGAGTGTGGATAGGGTGGATCATTTTATTGCCAATTCTGGTACCGTGAAAAATAGGATCCAAAAATATTATCGCCGGGATTCTGATATTATTTATCCGCCAGTTGATGTACATAAATTTACTGTTAGTGATGATTTGGGAGATTATTTTGTATCGGGTGGACGTATAGTTTCGTATAAGCGTTTCGATTTGTTAGTCCAGGTGTTTAATCGTTTAGGCTGGCCTTTGAAGATTTTTGGGACTGGCCCAGAAATGGAAAATTTACGTAAAATTGCACGCGACAATATAAAATTTTTAGGCAGAATATCAGACGAAGAAAAAGGACGACTTTTATCACATGCCAAAGCTTTTATTCATCCACAAGTGGAAGATTTTGGTATTACTCCGATTGAGTCCATGGCAGCTGGTCGACCAGTAATAGCTTATCCAGTTGGTGGAGCTAGTGAGACAGTTATTCCAGGTGAGACAGGAGTATTTTTCAAAGAACAAACCTGGGAGTCTTTATTTGATACAATTTTACATTTTAATCATGAGTGTTGGGATAGTGAGAAAATTAGAACTTGGTCTGAAAGATTTAGTGCGGATAATTTTAAAGATAGAGTCAAACATTACGTAGATGATAGATATGAAGAATTTAGACAGGGGATGGATCAGTGTGCGCTTGATATACGTTAACACTTAAACATATAAACACACGGCCTTATGGCCTAAACACACAAACATTTTAACATCTAAACAAATTGTTTATATGTTTAATTGTTTATATGTTTAAATGAATCTATGAATATTGCAATCGACATCAGACCATTAATGAACAAACAAAGAACTGGCGTTGGAGAATATACTTTTGAACTCTTAAACGCTATTTTTAAGAACGCTGATAATAATCAGTATTTTTTATTTTATAATTCCTACAAAGATGTATCAGAGAATATTCCTAAGTGGGATTATGATAATGTGCATTACGTCTGCACTCGCATACCAAATAAGATTTTTAGTCTTTTGACATGGTTGGGATTTATTAGATTAGACAAACTCATTTTACGTCATCTTGAGCGAGGCTTGACCGTAGAGAAAGCCCTTCGGCTTCGCTCAGGACAGGCTCCGTCGAAAGATCCCATACATAAAGAAGGGGATCCTTGCGCCACCGCTAAAGCTTTAGGCGACACGCGGTCGGCTCCACTAGTGGAGCCTGTCCTGAGTGTTAATCGAAGGGCTCAGGATGACGTAAAGTCATTAGATTACTTTTTCGCGCCAAATTTAAATTTTCTTTCATTGTCACGCCAGACAAAATTAATAATTACTATTCATGATTTGTCATTTAAAATTTTACCAGAATGTTTTCCTTTAAAGTGGCGCTTGGTTTATAAAATTATAAATCCAAGAAAGCAATGTCAGCGAGCAGATATAATTTTAACACCATCGGAAAATACTAAGCGAGATGTAGTTCGGGAGTGGGGGATTGAGAGTGGTACCCAAAGGGCATCAGTATTCTCTGAAAAAGTGAAAGTTTTGAATCCAGGATTATGTTCAAATATTAAGGAAAAAGGAGTAAGGAGTAAGGAGCAGATAGTGGGCAAGTATAATTTACCAGAAAAGTATATCCTATATTTAGGTGCGATTGAACCGCGGAAAAATATTTTGAGTATTATTGAGGCCTATAAAAAAAGTTCTTTGCTGGGTGATAAGTATATGCTGATAATTGCCGGTGCGAGTGGGTGGAAAAATGAAGAGATTTTTAAAGCAATAGAAAATACAGCCGGTGTAAAATATATTGGTTATGTAGATGATGAAGATAAGACTGCACTTTACAAAAATGCCAGTTTATTTGTCTTTCCAAGTCTATATGAAGGTTTTGGCTTACCGGTTTTAGAGGCCTTAGCTTGTGGCGTACCAGTCATCACTTCTAATCGATCATCTTTATCGGAAATTTTTGAAGATTATGTTTATCTCGTTAATCCAAATAATGTTAGTGAGATCAAAACCGGTATGGAAGAGGTGGTGAGAAATGGTAGAGAATTCAATAAAATTGATTTAGAAAAGTTTAATTGGGGTGTTTCAGCTGAGAAATTTTTAAATATTATGTCTACGGATTACGGATTATGCGGATCTACTGATGCTACGGATATAATCGCCAAATTTGTAGATCCGCATAATCCGTAATCCGTATATATCTTGCGTCAAAGCATACTTAAAATAATACCTCTATTGACAAAACACTAAAAGTGTGTTATACTATATCCATAATTAAGTTAAAGATTAATTTTTAACATTATGTTTATGTTTCTAAACAGATACAAAACATTGGTCCTCGCCTTATTGGTGTTAGGATTTTTTTGTTTTTTAGGGGGAATTAGCTCTGTGGGGGCTACAGCAGAACTCACACCAGATGAGTGTTTTATGCAATCTGGTGAGGATTCCTGTTATGACGTCACAGACAATAGTTTCGCAGAGGGCACAGGTCCAGCAGATCTGGCCATTACTGGCACAGTAAAGGTTGGTAATCAAACTACTGAGTGGGGTAGTATTATTACTTTGACTCCAGCTGACAGTTTTTTGGTGATTAATAATTCAGCTGCCTTTAATATCCAATATTCAGAAAAAAATAATGGCGGTGCCGAAGCTTTATCTTACAGAAATGAAATTACTTTTAGTGGTAATATGGTTTCTCAACAAACAAATCGTTCTTTAGCTAGTTTAGCTTCAACAGAAGTTTGGACCCAGGCTTATTTTCCAATAGGTGATGGAAGTTACGAATTTGTTCTAACTTTGGATGCAGATGGTCAGATGAGAGAGGATAATGAAGATGATAATTTTGGTAGACTTACTATTAAATTTTCTGGTTTTGGTGAAGAGGAAACAGAAATGTTACCAGCTACCAATGAAGCCAATGAAGGATCAGGATCAGTACGTGGAACAGTACCTGTAATCACACCTGTTTCTGAACCTGTAGCTAATACTGGCGCTGGCAATGCTGGGATGTCATGTGGTAATTCATCTGGTGGTGATGGTGTTTATAGTTTATGCAAAGGTGATACACTTTATCATGATTTAGGTATCAAATTGTATAACAGGGCTTATAATGGTGATGAATTAAAATTAACGGCCACTGGTTTGACTGATACTTATGTTAGACTAAAATTAAATACTCCTGTTACAGTTTATGATACTGATAGAGAACATATTTTGAGTCTTAAATATACAGGTAAAGATTCAGTATATGGGGCATTTTTACAAATCAGCCAAGAAGGTAAAGTTGAAGCAACTGATGAGACAGGTTCAACTAGTCCAACTGGCTCAGCCGGTTCAGGTGATGCTGTATTACCAGCTACAAATGATAGTGTTACTGGCACTACTGGTGAAGGTGCTAGAAGTTGTGAAGTTATAAAGACTGGTGGTAAAAGAGTAATTGCTTTTGGCGATAACAAAGTATATTATGTTTATGGAAATTATAAATATTGGTTTCCTAATGAAGAAATTTATTTGAGTTGGTTTGATAATTTTAATGGCATTGATATTATTAGCCAAGCAGAGTTGAATGGCTATACCACTGGGGCAAGTGTTTGTAAAAAGACCAGCGGAACTACCGGAGGTAGTGGTATGTTACCAGCTTATAACGAAGCTATTCGTCGTACTCCTAATACTAATGCTAGCGAAGCTACTGGAATGTCTTGTGGCAATTCAGAAGGTGGTGATGGTTTGTACAGCGCATGTAAGGGAGATACAATTTATCATTCTAGTGGAATTAAAATTTTAAATAGAGCTTATAGTGGTGATGTTGTAAAATTTATGCTATCAGGCGCTGATCAAACCTATATTCGCGTTGATGTAGGTAAATCTGTAGAAGTAAAAAGTGCAGATGGTACATTAAATTTACGATTAACTTACCAAGAAAAATCTGCTCAGTATGGTGCATTTGTCTTGGTGGCCACTTCATTAAATGAAGCTGTTGAGGCAACATCAGATAGTTCTAGTATTCCTGCTGGAGAAGTTGATACTGATGGCTTTGCTGGAGAACCAAAAAGTTCTTCTGAACCAGAAGCAGTTGAAACTGTTAGTGGAGTTGGTATTGATTTCAAAGTATATGTAAATAACTATCCCGAACATCAAAATTATGCTTTAAATCAGAATTTAGCTGGTGCTTATGTAAATATGTATTATGTAGATTTACAAAGCGATGGCATGTTCAAAGTTGGTGAAGCTGATATAAAAGGAACTGTGGTTCCAGCCGATGGTAGTGATGCAGTAGCAGTATTTAGCGTCGCTCCAGGCAAGATGGTTTATTTTGAAGGCTTCAAATCTTATGACAATGCCTTACAAGGTGTTAACGACAAAATGGCTATAAATTGGTCAGCTCCTCCATACAAGAACTTTAGCTCTGGTAATAGAATTAAAAATAGATTGTGTCAGACTAATTTTTCCAATGTAAACATGTATTTGAGTTGTTCTGATAATCTTAGTACTCCTTATATTGATTAATATATAATCCTGAATTACAAAAATCCGTCTATTAGGCGGATTTTTTGAATGAAGGATCTGCCGGAGAGTACATGTTTTGGTTTACATTTATCTATTTTTTATGGTATTATAGGTTTGTCAAAGATAGTAATTGAAAGATTTATTAGATTACGCTTGTGTTGAGTGAATCAAGATATATATTCTCCGAAAGATCCCTCGTCGTCCTCACTATCGTTCGGACTCGCTCGGGATTAACGAAAACTTATGAAAATAGGTATTGATTGCCGGATGTTTGGACCGGGATTTGGTCTGGCACGGTATACTCAACAATTAGTAAAAAATTTACTTGAAATTGATTTAGAAAATCAATATGTTTTGTTTTTTAGGAATTGCGATATAAAAGAATTCAAAGCCGGAGCTAATAAAAATGTTAAAATTGTTGTAGCTGATATTCCTTGGTATTCCGTAGCTGAACAAGTAAGGTTTAAAAATATTATTAAAAAACAAAAAGTCGACCTGATGCATTTTCCACATTGGAATGTACCGTTATTTTACAATGATCCGTTCGTAGTTACAGTGCATGACCTAATTATGTATCATTACCCGCGACCTGAAGCAACAACACTTGGTCCTGTTAAGTTTTGGATTAAGGACAAACTTCATAGAATAGTTTTGGGTCATGCTGTAAAAAAAGCTAAACACATAATTGTGACTAGTGAATTTACCAAGCAAGATGTTCATGAGACTTTGGGAGTTGAGTTAGAAAAAATGACTGTGACTTATCAAGCACCATTTACACAAAAACACGAAAACACGAAAACACCCGGCCTGATGGCCTCAAAACACTCCGCCGAAGGCGGATCCGCCTCGCTGGGCACGCCTTGGGCTGTGGGCGGAGAAAACACTCGGCTTGACGGCCTCAAAACACGAAAACACACGATTGATTTTGAAATTACAAAGCCGTATGTTCTGTATGTGGGAGCAGCTTACCCACATAAGAATTTGGAGGGATTGTTGAGAACTTGGGATTTGTTTGAAGATAAGTATGATGATGAATATCAGTTGGTATTAGTAGGAAAAGAGGATTATTTTTATAATAATCTTAAATGTAAAATCAGCAATCTAAAATCAGCAATTCACTTGGGTTTTGTTCCTGACGACGAATTAGTTGAGCTGTATTCTAATGCATCTTTATATGTTTTTCCTAGTAAGTACGAAGGATTCGGTTTGCCAACTTTAGAAGCACAGCAATACGGTGTACCAGTTGTATCGTCCAACGCTTCTTGTTTGCCAGAAGTGCTAGGTGAGTCAGCTTTGTATTTTGATCCTGAAAGTGTAGAACAAATGGCTGATACTATTCATCAAGGCCTGACTAATGAGGAGATTAGATTTCAATTAAAACAAAATGCGAGGGAGAATTTGAAAAGATTTTCAGGAGAGGGGTTGGCAAGATCAACTCTGGGAGTTTACAGGTCTGTAATTTAGTAATAAAGAAATTGCACTATATTAGAATTATATTTTCTAGTATTTTTATCATCTATCATCTATCATTTATCATTATATTAACATTTTTTTTATCCCCATTTCTAAGGGATTTTTTTGTTTCAAATAAGAAAAAAGTGTGATATAATTAAGTAGGAAAAAGCCCATGTTTTTAGTGGGTAAATTGTCGTTATACATGCTTGCCAACGACTCAAAAAATAAAAGAAAGTGCTCTGTTTGTCGTAAATTAGGACACGATAAAAGAAAATGTCCAAAATTACTAAAGACAGAGAACAAAATTAGCACCCGGAAAAGTCCAGTGGTGTTGGTTAAGGTTGGAAAACTTCACAAAAGATCGCCCCATTTAGTTGATTTGCGAATTGAAAAAAAAGAAGATGTTTGGGGAAAAGTGAATGTGTATCGGGATGAATCAGTATTGAAACAAGAGCGTCGCGTTATGAATCTCGCAGAAATGGTAAAGCAGGCAAACATGGAACAAGTTTTAAAAAAGAAGGGAGAGGTTAAAAAAGAAAAAGAGATTCAAAAAGTTGTTATCAAAAAAGAAAGAATTAAGTTTAGTTTACCAGAATTGAATATCATTTATCATTTATCATTTATCATTAGATTGCCAAAGAAAATGGCTGTTACTACGGGGCAAAAAGTAACACAAGTAGTCAATGATACTGTTTCTGCTTTTAGTCCCAAGCGTTTTGCTTATGGTGTGGTTGTAATATTGTTACTTATCACCGCCCCTTTTCCAGCAATTGGATATTATAATCAAGTAAAAGATACCGGTGTTAGAGTTGTGGAAGAGAGTACCAATGCTTTTCTTTCTTTACAGTCTTCTACTGTGGCTGTACTTCATTCTGATTTGGATCAGGCTCAGTATGATCTTAATTCAGCATTAGTATCATTTGGTAATGCTGGTTCTATATTAGAAAAAGAACATCGAGCTTTGCAATTTGTGGCCGGAGTTTTGCCAGTCATTGGCACGCAAATTAATAGCCGACAAAATTTGTTAGTGGCTGGGCATCATCTGGCTTTGGGTAATACTTATTTGATCAAAGGTGTTAGGTCTATTGAAGAACAACCAGACCTAGCTTTGACTGATAAGATTACTATTTTAGCTAGTCATTTGCGTGGAGCTATTCCTCAATATCAAGAAGCTTTGTTAGAGTTGGGGGGAGTAGATAGCAAGGTCGTGCCGGTAGAATATCAACAATCGTTTAATGATTTTAAGTTTTTATTTACAGCCTTTGTGGATGATATGCAAGATCTTTTAAATCTAGCAGATTCAGTTGAAACTATTTTTGGTGCAGATGAGTTTAGAAGATATTTACTAGTTTTTCAAAATAATAATGAAATTCGTCCCACCGGAGGATTCATGGGGAGTTTTGCGATTTTGGATATGCAAAAAGGCCGGATTGTGAATCTAGATATCCCAGGTGGTGGTACCTATGATTTGCAAGGGCAGTTGGATAAATTTGTAAAGCCACCATTGCCATTACAATTACTAAAAGGACGTTGGGAATTTCAAGATGCTAATTGGTTTTCAGATTTTCCAGCCTCAGCCGAAAAAATGGCTTGGTTTTATGAACATGGTCGGGGTGCTACAGTGGATGGAGTTATCGCTATCAATGCAACAGTATTAGAGCGATTACTGAAGGTCTTAGGTCCAGTGGCTAATGAAAATTATGATTTGACAATAGCTAGTGACAATGTTTTGGAAGAATTACAGTATCAGGTTGAAGTTGATTATGATAAAGAAATAAATCAACCTAAGGCAGTATTAGGTGATTTGGCTGGTCAGTTTTTAGCCAGGTTTGGTAGTTTGAATACGGTTGATGCCATGGCCCTGTTATCCGAAGCAAATGAAGCTTTGCAAGAAAAAGAAATTCAAATATATTTTAAAGAGCCAGATTTGGAAGAACATGTGGTAGTTTTTGGTTGGGCGGGTGAGATTAGGCAGGTGGGGGAGGAACAAGATTATCTTCAAGTTGTAAATACTAATATTGCCGGAGAAAAAACAGATGCCACGATTGAGCAGACAATTGAACATCAAGCTGAAATTCAGGCAGATGGTTCAGTTATCAATACTGTTGTGATCCATCGTCAGCATACGGGAATTGATGGTGAACAGTTTTACGGACAAAACAATATTAATTATATCCGTATATTAGTACCAGAAGGCTCAGAGTTGATTGAGGCTGGTGGTTTTACTTATCCACCTGAGGATTCTTTTCAAGTTCCAGAAGATTGGTATGAGAATGATGCCGATTTAGCTTCTTTGGAACAAGAGGTTGGTTTGCATGCTAAAACTGGAACCAGAATTACCAATCAATTTGGCAAGACTGCCTATGGTAATTGGATGATGACTGCACCAGGCAAAACCAGCAATGTTTATTTTAAATATCGTTTACCGTTTAAATTGGAATTAGAAAAAAAAGTTGAACAAAATAATAAATTTTCGCAAGTGTTAGATGGATTTAGAGAAAAAGAATCTATTCGCTATAGTCTTCTGATTCAAAAACAATCAGGGATTAATAGTAATTTTTCAACTAGAATAATCGCACCCAACAATTGGATTCCAGTTTGGCAAACTAATGAAGAGATTGAGTTGGCAATAAATGGTGCTGAATATGAGACTATTTTGAAAACTGATGAAGTAATTGGGTTGGTGATGGAGAAGAATAATAGTAATCAGTAACTAGTAATTAAGTGATTGTGGATTTTGATGAGCTCTCCCCCCCCAGATTCGGCCTGAGCTCACTGCCGAAGGCTATCAGGGGGAGCCTGCCTGCCGGTAGGCAGGCCGACATGAAATGACGGTGGGGGTCTGGAGAAGCTTGAAGAATGATTTGGTGTAGTAAGTTTTATTTGTGTGCTAAGAACCTCACAAGATACTAAATAAATAATATAAACTCTTGCATCTTCGGCAGACCCCCTCCCCGACGTTACGTGGTAGGGGGAGAGCAGTCGAATTATTAAACAAATTAACCAATAAACCAATTTATGCCATTCAAAAAGAAAAAACAAATAAGCAAAAAAGATTCTGAAAAAAACTCTGACAAAGAAGAGCATGATTTTGTTAAAAAAGATTTAGAAGTAGAAGAGGAAATAGTCGTCAAACCTAAGAAGGTTAAAATAATAAAAAAAGAATTAAAAAAGGTTCAAGCAGAAAAAGAAAGATTGGCTGAGGAAGAAGATAAAATTAGAAAAGAATTACAAGATATTTATCAAGATGATGATGGTACTATGCCGAACATGGCTGATTTTAGAAAGAAAAAAAGAAGTCGAGTTTTGGCAGCTTTCTTCTTTTTATTATTCGCTTGTATTTTTCTTGGTGTGGTAGCTTGGGTTGGTTTTTTTGTATTTCAACCAAACTTACAGTTTGTGGAAGATGATGTAATCTTGTCTATCTCAGGTGATGAGGAAGTTATGGCTGGTCAGGAGGTAAATTATCGCATTCGTTATCGTAATTTGCAAAATACCCCTCTAGGTCAAGCTAATATTCAAATTCGTTATCCCGAAGGTTTTATTTTTGAAAGTAGTAGTAAGCCGGCTAGCAATGATACCAATGATGAGTGGATTTTGGGTTATTTGGGCGAGGGAGATGGAGATTACATTGATATTTTTGGTAAAATCTATGGCAGTGAGGGTCAGAGACAATCTTTTCGAGTCTTTTTAAATTATATGCCAGGTAATTTTAGTTCAGAATTTCAAAAAGTAGCTACACTGAATACAGAAATAAAAGAATCTCCAGTGAATATACAAGTGCAGGGGCCAGAAGAGGTAATTCCAGGTGTTGAAGTAGAGTTTTTGGTAGCACTTGAGGCTAAGAAAGATATTGATATAGAAAACATAGCTTTAATTTTAGAACCAGGTATTTTTTCCGTAAAGTCAAGCGAACCAGCTTTGCCTGAGGCCGATGTTTATCAATGGCCGATAGAGGCTTTGGTGGATAGTGAGGACAAAATTTTCAAAATCTCTGGTTCTTTTAGTCCTATTAATGGTGAAGAAGAAGCCGAGTTAATTTTTAAATTTGTTGGGTGGAAGGATGCTGAAAAACAAAGCGAACCTTATGTTTATTCAGCAGAATCAGTTAAGGTAAAACTTTTAAAAACTGATTTATCGGTCAATTTGGGAATAAATGGTTCTTTGGCTGATTTGACAGTACAACCAGGCGAAACCTTGAACACAAGTGTTGTTTTAAAAAATCCCGGTACTACAGCATTGAAGAATATGAAAGTAAGTCTAATTTTTGAGACCCCGTCTTTTAATAATCTCAGTATGCTTGACTGGCAAGAGATATCAGATGATATTGAAGGTGATATTTATGGTAAGCAGATAGACGAGGGTGTGAGACGAGGAACAATAACTTGGGATTCACGTCATATTGCTAATTTAAAAAGTTTTGAACCAGGTGAAAATATTGTTATTGATCTAAGTATTCCATTGAAAGATGCTGAGGATATTGATCTGACTAAGTTTACTTCTTATTTGGTTACTGCTGAAGTAGAAGTGAGTTATGATAATTCTGAAGATGAGAAAATTTTGTCTGGAAATAAAATTAATTTGACAGTTAATTCTGATTTTGCGTTTGAAGTTCGTGATGAAGTGACGGAAGCGGATAGTGGTAAAGAACAGCACAAGATAAATTGGATTTTATCAAACTCCTTTCATGATTTGGAAAATATTGAGCTGTCAGTTGATTTGTATGGTAATATTGCCTGGCAAGAGGAATTATTATCAGTGCCGGCCGGAGATTTTAATTTCAACAAGGCGGAGAATTCTATTACTTGGAAAATAGACAAGATGCCAGTGTCAGTTGATATTTTGGCTTTGCAATTTGGCTTGTTGTTAAATGAAAAAAACCCTACCCAGACCAACCTGACTTCAAAGGTAAAAATAAAAGCAACTGATACTATTACCGGGTTAGATATTATCAGAGTGGGTGAACCGATATTGCTAAAGTTTGATGAAGTGGTTGGTGGCGAAGAA
>JBDRSF010000047.1:0-4836 GCA_043825135.1 Candidatus Magasanikiibacteriota bacterium | reverse complement strand
TATTATTATTCTAGTTTCTGGTTTTATTATTAATTATTATAAAGCTCCAAAAAGATCAGAGGAACCTAAAGTTGATTCTGGTGTAATGGAATTCCAACCTCTTACATTATGTAAAGAAACAAATGGTGACTGGGAAAGTGTTAACTCAAAAGATTATCCTGTTAATTCAGAAAATGGAGTTTATAATCCTACAACAAATCCAGAAATTAATTATAAATGTTTTTGTCCTAATGGAAAAAAATGGGATAAAAATAAGGGATGTGTCTAATGAAAAATAATATTATTTTCTTAATGAGTATTATTTTCTTAATTATGTTTTCTACTTTTGTTATTGCTGTTCCAGCTAATCCACATATTCTTAAATTAAAGCAGCCAGATGGTTATAATTTCAAAGCTAAACAATTTGGTGATGAAAGAGGAGCTTGGATTAAAACTTTAGATGATTACACTATAACAAAAGATAAAGAAGGGTGGTGGGTTTATGCTAAAAAAGAAAAATCACAAATATTACCTACAGAATATCGAGTAGGCAAAGTTAATCCTAAAAAATTAGGTTTGGTAAAATCTATTAATCCTGAATTAAGTGGAGCAGATATAGGGGGGATTGCAAAAAGTTCTATCATCAAGACTGAATCGCCTGCTTCTACTGAAGAAGTTGTTACTATTCTTATTCAATTTAGTGATGTTAGTTTTTTTCCTGGAAGTACTTCATATTGGCACCTTGATGCTTATAATGCCTATGGTGGTTCTGGTAAATCTTGGTGGTGTGGTGCAAACGAGCCTAGTTGGGAAGCAGAGCCAGGTTATGGAAATAACTGGGATGAAAGTTTGAGTCACGAGATTGATTTGACTTCTGCAACAGGAACAATAACTTTATCATTTATGCATAAGTATGACATGGAGGGTGGTTGGGATTATGGTTATGTTGATGTTTATGCTGATGGAAGCTGGATTATTATTAATGATCCCCCTTATACAAATACAGGATGGCCAGGGACAGGTATAGATTGGACTTCTAAATCTTTAGATTTATCTTCTTATGCAGGAAAAACAATTAAAATAAGATTTAGATTCATTTCAGATTCAACTTGTTCTGATGAAGATGGTAATGGATATTATCCTGGTTGTGATTCAGATAGTGCTTGGTATATTGATAATGTTGATATTAGTGATACTAGTGGAACCATATTTTCTGATGATATGGAAAGCGGTGTTGGAAATTGGATAACTTCAGAACAGCCAGCTCATGATCAAAGTTATTATGATAATTTAATTTTTGAGCAAACTAATCCTAGAAGCATGTATTCTTATTATAAGGAAGTTTCTTATAATCAACTAAGTGTTACTGGAGTTATTAGTCAAGCAGTTACTTCTAATTATACAATGGCTTATTATGGTGAAGATGGCCCACCAAGATCCTGTCCAGGCGACAGAAATACAGACTCGAAAAATGGTTGTATATATGAACTTACAAGAGAAGCTGTTCAGTTAGCTGATTCATATATTGATTTTTCTCAGTATGATAATGATGGTAATGGTGTTGTTGATCATATTATGATTATTCATGCAGGACAAGGACAAGAATCATCTGGAGTAAGTGATGATATATGGAGTCATAAGTGGTATATAGATGCTTGTTCAGATCCCGGTGGGAATATTTGTGGGGAGCAAGTAGATGGAGTAGAAGTTGAGAAATATACAATGATGGCAGAATATTCTCCTGTTGGAACTTTTGCTCATGAATTTGCTCATGATTTGGGATTGCCTGATTTATATGATTATGATTCAGGCGATGAGGACCAACATCCAGTAACTTACTGGGACTTAATGGCTTCTGGAAGCTGGAATGATAATGGGAATACCCCCTCACATCTTTCAGCGTGGTCTAAAGAAAATTTAGGTTGGCTTTTTTTTACAGAGGTTAATGATGTTGGTATGAGTGTCTTAGTGAACCAGTTAGAGACAAATGCAGAGGCTTTTAAATTAATCAATTCAATACTAACAGCTTCAAATGAGTATTTTTTAGTTGAAAATAGACAACAAATAGGTTTTGATACTTATCTTCCTGAAGCAGGAATTTTAATCTGGCATATTGATGAAGATATGCCTGCAAATGATGGTCCTCCAAGCTATTTGTACCATAGAGTTTGGGTAGAAGACCCTGGACAGACTACTTGGAAAGCTGGTGCAGCATATTCAAGTAATGATGGTCAGACTATATTTGATTCAGCTTCTACGCCTAATAGCAATACAAATGATGGAATTGCAAATAGTGCTTCTGTAACTAATATTGGAACAGAAAGTTCAGCAATGCAAGCAGATTTTTTTGGTGGTGGAGAATTCATCTCTATAACTCTTTATGACTATCCAATTGATTTTGGAAATTTAGACTCAAGCACATCAGATAATCCTGGAATAGGAAACCCTTACACAATAAGAGTTGATGATACAACAACAGTCAACGTCGACATTTATCAAAAAGGAGATGATTTTAATTATACTGGAGAAACTTTGGTAATTAGTAATATGTCTTGGTATAATCAAAATAATTCTACAAGTTCTTATCAAATGTTAAATGATTATCAAGATAAAATATTAAACATTTCTTCAGGAACAAACACTAGCTCATATTACTGGCTTGATATTCCTTCAGGGCAGTATGCAGGAAATTATGAAACAACAATTTATATTAAAGCGGTTGAAATGGGAACTTCACCTTAATAAAATATGAAAGAAAATATATTATAGAGAAAAGATATGTTTATATATTAACTAAATTAATAAATAAAATAAGGAGGTTAAAAAATATGAAAAGAGAATTTATTTTGATAGGAATTCTTGGTTTAATGTTAGGTATTGTTGGAATGGTAATGGCTGCTCAAGATACAAAACCCACATCAGCAACAGTATCAATTAATGAGTTTCTTTCAGTGACAATAGATGATGCAACAATTACTTTTGGTGCTCTAAACCCTAGTGATACAGACAAAAAACCATCAAACGATCCACTGAATGCTACAATTGGTTCAGAAACAAATGTTGGAAGTATTAATGTGAAAACAAAAGCAAATGCTGCAAATTTTAATGCTACCACTGGTACATTTGCAGTAAATAATTTAGAGTGGGACATTGCAACAGGTGCTTTCCCTGGAACAGCTTATACAATAAGTGATGCAACAGTTTGTACTGGTCTAATTGCAAGTGGTTCTTGTTCTATATACCATGAATTAGATATTCCTGCAGCTCAAACAGCTGGCGCATATAGTGTTGGAATAACTATAACAGCAACTACAGCATAGAAATATATATAAAGTATTGTTGGAAAGAATAAAAATGGATAAAAGAAATTTGATATTTGTAATTTTGATTTTATTTATTTTAGTTATTCCTTTAGTTAGTGCAGCATGTAGCTTAGGTGCAAATCCATTGAGTATGAATGCAAGAGCACTGCCTGGACAAACAGTAGAGGTTACATGGAATCTTTATAATTTACATGGAGATAGAACTACTCATGTTAAAGTAAATATAATTGAAGCGCCTTCTGATTGGGAAATTAGTTTTGAGCCTGAATTACATGAAGCTAGATATGAGGTTATGAGAAGTATTGAAACAATTGAAGAAAATGTGGCATTAGAACCAGAAGATGTAGTAATAAACAAGCCGGAAATTATTACAAAGGGTATTGATTATGTTAAACATCCTAAACAAGAAGGCTATATTTTAGTTAAACCTGTAAAAATAAATATAAAAGTTCCAGAAAATGCTGAGCTTTGGAGAGATTATAATTTTGTGTTTGAAGCACAAGGAAATTGCTTTATGGAACCTGGGGCAGTATTGCCTGCAGTAGCAACACAACTTGAATTAAATGTAAAAACAATTTCAGAAACATTTACTGAAGAACCAGTTGAAGAAGTGGGAGTTGAAGAGGAAGAAAAAAACACAGCAGGAATAACAGGAGCTGTAATAGGAGGAGGTCAGATTACTGCTGTAATAATACTTACAGTAATAACATTTATATTAGCAATAATAATTATCTCCTTGTTAGTAAGATTTAAGAGAATGAAAATAGAGTAAAAATCAAAAAGAGAGTTAGATAAATTCATAATCCAAACTTGAAACAATGAAAAAATGGCTACCTTTAATATCTTTATTAATAATAGTATTCTTTATTCTAAATGCCATCCCAAATGTAGAATCAAAAAGTATGGGGAGCTCTACCAACGCAATAGTAACTATTAATCCTATTTATTTTCTTGACATTGATATAAAGATTCTTAAAAAACTGGTGAGAGCAGGAGAAAATCTTTCAGTTCGTGTAAAACTTAAAAAAACTGATTTAACAGAAATAGAAGAGGGGATAGAAGTTAGATTATATTATGAAATCTTAAAAAGAAATCAAGTAATATCTGAAGGTTATGCTGGTTCATTAAATGTAACTCGCAAAACCAAAAAAACAATAGAAATTCCAATTCCTTCAAATATTTCGCGTGGAATACATGTTCTTAAAATTAAAGCAAACCATCCACAAGCATATAGTGATGAAGATAAAGATTGGTTTTTTGTAAGGAGATGGTGGAGGTGGTGATAGAACTTTTGTCCTAGATTAGTTTATCTATTAGGATAAATTTATAAGGATTTGTGTGGTGGAAAATATGTGAGGAACTATATTTAGAAATCTTTATTTAATTTAATCTTTTGTACTGAAATCTAATCGTATCTCAACTTCTCCTGTTTCCTGCATGCCAGATTTCGCATAGAAATGCACATTATGTTTCTTACAGTTTAACAGAACTTTATAACAACTCTTCTCCTTTGTTTTTTCAATTAGATGATTTA
>JBDRSF010000046.1:0-15672 GCA_043825135.1 Candidatus Magasanikiibacteriota bacterium | reverse complement strand
ACTTCGCTGTCCTTGCGACACAACAAACTCTGGCTTTATGAAAAACAGGATTTCGGTGAATCAACACCCACTCCGGGCTGACTGCATTAACCTAGTCTCAATATATATTTTAACAAATTTTTTTAAAAAAGAAAAGACCCCGACCTCTCATTGTTCTAGCATTGCGCTAAGACGAGAAGCCGAGGCGTGCTTGACAAGCGGACAAGTGTTCAAGTGACCAAGACAAGGTCTCAAGGACACAAGTGTTCGCCTAACTACCGGAGGGAGCCGGAACCATAGTTCGGAAGCGGATGGGACACATTGCCGCTATTCAGCTCGAGCTCGCCGCCGCCGCGATTGAAGCTCACGCAAGGGGCGCTCGAAAACACACCAACGCCGTCGAATGAAACCTCGTAATCCGAAAGGTCCATGAACGGATTGGTTGTTCCATCCATCTGCTCCGCGTAGTGCGGATGCGTCAGGAAGAACTGGATGCCTTCCGGACCCATGCCCCAGTCGGTGGACATGATGAGGTCGCGAGCACTCGCAACCGGCTTGCTCTGGAAAGCGTGTCCCAGCTGGATCAGTTTCCAGTAGAAGCCAACCGGACGTTCCGAATGCTTGCCGATGAACTCGCGCAGGGACCGACGGTCGTCAAAGTTGACCTGGGACCACTTCCACGTAGCGCGCTGGGAGGCGATGTACTCCCAAGGCACCTTGCCGGACAGCACCATATCAGACACCTTGCCTTTTCCCCCGAAGCCATAGCACAGAATCCCACCGACATAGCCCTCGGCCATGTCCGCAAACGTGAGATTCGGGACAGACAGTGCTTCGACAGCCCTGAACGCATACTTCGGGATCTTGTATCTCCCGAACTTCCTGTTGGCCCTACTCCAGGCCGCGATCTGGCGATCGGGCGGGAGAATCATGGCGCGAACCGGCGCCATACGGTCGGCCAGAGTGATGACCTTTGTGGACTGCGCCGGGGTGGCCGTGACGAGGACGATGTCCTCAATACGAGCCCGAGCAGTGCCGGCGATCATCCGCTTCAAACCATCCTCGCCACCCAGAAGCTCGAAGAAGTTGGGCCGATCGTTGACCAACTGCAAGAGCTTCCGAACCTCGTCAGTATCTCTTGCCTCCTTTTTGATCAAACCGTCAACCAAACTCCAAACTCCACAAACATCCAGATACCTCGCCAAAGACAACTTTTCCATGGATTTCCTCCGCCTTGTTGTACACCTGTTTTCCGCAGGTAGCTCCCTCACCATGAGAAGAGCTCTCGCCTTGCTTACTAAACAAAGCCAAAGCTCTTCTCATTTTTGGTAGTTGTTAATTTTATAAAGAACAGAATTATCTGTATTTTATCAGACAAATTATTATGACACAAAATTAACACCTTGTCAAGAAGATCCGAAACCGCTATAATAACCTTACTTTTAATAAAAACTTATGAAAATCAACTTCCCACTATATATAACGTCTGATCATGGTGGTTACCAATTAAAAAAACGCCTGATCAGATATTGTGAAAATGAATTAGAAATTGAAATAAAAGACATGGGGCCATTTGAATTTGATGAATTAGATGATTTTACTGATTTTATTGTCCCAACTGCTAAAGAAGCCGTGGAAACAAACGGTCGGGCAATCTTTATCTGTGGTTCTGGCATTGGTGCTTGTATTTCGGCTAATAAAGTAAAGGGTATGTACGCCGGACTTGGTTACAATATAGAAGTTGCAGGACTGATGCGCCAGCATAATAACACGAATGGTTTATGTCTGGCCGGCCGAATCTTAAGCGAAGACCATGCCATGGCAATTGTAAAAAAATGGTTAGAAACGGATTTCCTCGGAGACGAAAAGTATAAACGTAGAAATGATAAAATAAAAGAAGAAGAAAAATAAAATAAATTAAAATTATTCTAATTAACCTAATTGACCTAATTACTCTAAAAAATGACCAATTCATAAATCCCAAATTTTAAATTGGGGTTTGGAATTTTTTTAGAATAATTAGTATAATTAGAACAATTAGAATAATTATGATTCAGATCATCCCCTCTATTCTGGTCACATCAGAAGAACAATTTATCACCCAAGTTTCTGGTCTAGAAAATTCCGTTTCTATGATCCAACTAGACATTGCTGATGGTATTTTTGTACCAAATACCACTTGGGCTGATCCTGAGATTGTAAAAAATAATTGTAATCTTGATATTGAATTGCATTTGATGATAGTGGATCCTTTGGAAGAATTAAAAAAATGGATAGAGGTAGAACAAATCAAGCGAGTTTTGATTCATTATGAATCTTTACCAGGTACAACAGAACAAAAAGATAATTTAATTTCTGATGCTATAAATTTTGGTAATGAAAATAATTGGGAAGTTGGTCTAGTCCTTAATCCAGAAACTGATTATGAACTAATTGAAAAACATTTAGACAAAATTCAAAGTGTAATGTTTATGGGCGTAGTGCCGGGTAAACAAGGCCAAGGATTAATTCCAGATGTTTTAGAAAAAATTATAAATTTTACTATTGATTACCCCGACATGTTTACGGAAATAGACGGAGCTGTTAATGAAGAAACCCTGCCCACCATTATTAAAACCGGTGTCAAAGCGGTTTGTCCTGGAAGTGCGGTGTTTGGGAACGAGAGAACTCCGAAGGAGAATGTGGAGAAGATGGAGGAGATAATAGAGAAACTTACATAAAATTTTCTAGACAAAAATAATATCATTTATCATCTATCATTTATTTTCTACAACACAATGATAGATGATAAATGATAAATGATATTTTATTTTTAATTTTGATCCTATAATGAATAAAGCTTATGAATCCTAATAATGACAATCTTCTTGATCTAATAATCATCGGTGCCGCCGCTGCCGGCTCTACCGCTGCCATTTATGCTGCGCGCAGAAATTTAAATTTTATCGTTATTGCCAAAGACATCGGCGGTGAGGTTGCTTTGTCTGGTGAGGTTGCTAACTGGCCTGGGGTAATTAAAACTACTGGTTTTGAATTAGCACAAGAGTTTAAAAAACATGTGGAGTCTTATAATGTAAAAATTGAGGAAGGTTGGGAAGTAAAACAGCTTTCCCGCCAACAGGACGGGATCCCGTCTACTGCGGGAAAAAAAGAAAATAATATCCATATTGTTTATACTGAAAATGCAGTTGGAGAAAAAAAAGAATTCAAAACCAAAGCAATAATAATTGCTAGTGGTATCCACCCCCGACATTTAAATATTCCTGGTGAAGAAGAAATGAAAGGCAAGGGTGTAACTTATTGTACTGTTTGTGACGGACCATTGTTCAAAAATAAAACCACAGCTACAATCGGCGCTGGTAACGCAGCCTTGGAATCAGCCTTGATGATGGCTGGTATTGCTGAAAAAGTTTATTTAATAACAAAATATACTGACACCAAAGAAAACAATGGTGGTTTTCCTCGTGGTGAAAATATTTTAATAGATAAAGTAAAAAAATTAGATAATGTAGAAATTATTTACAACGCCAGTACAACTGAAATTTTGGGAGATGAATTTGTAAGTGGATTAAAATACACAGACATATCTTCAAACGAAACCAAAGAAATAGAAATTCAAGGTGTAATGGTCCACATCGGCATGATTCCAAATTCTGACTTTGTAACCTGTGGCAAAAAAAATCCAGCTGGTGAAATCGAAGTAGATTTAAGATGTGCCACCGACTGCCCAGGTGTATTTGCTGCTGGCGATGTTACTAATATTCCATATAAACAAATCGCTATCGCTGCTGGACATGGTGTCACGGCAGCTTTGAGTGCCATTGAGTATATTAATAAGTGGGAGGAATAAATGGAAAATATCGGCTCCGTTAGGAGCCAACTGTTTGTAGCTTAAATTTTAAAAAATATATTATAGCTCCATAGGAGCGACCTGTTTATCCAATCCAGACAAATAACAGGTCGCTCCTCTGGAGCTAATTGTTTTTTAATATTCGATTTTGGCTACAAACATAACGCCTCTCTGAGGCTAAATAACCGATAAGTTAGATATCCGTCTTTTTTGTAAACTGGTTTTTTGTTTAAAAAAATGTTATAATTACATTGTAAAAATTGTGGTAAATTTTGGTCATTCTGGTAATTGGTGTTTTGTCCCACACAACAATTTTATAGCACGCCAATTTCCACAATTACCCCAATTAACCACAATAAATATGCTATTAGGAAATCTTTTACCCAACCTAACAACCGACATCAACACCATAATAATCCACATCATCGCGATGGTCGGCATAATCCTACTCATCTACGCCGTTTTTCTTGAAACCGAAAAACGCCAAGATATTGTTTTTATAATCTCTGGCATTTGTCTTTTTATTTATGCACTCTTTATAAACAATCTCATCTTCATGCTCGCAACTGGAGGATTAGTCATTGCATCTCTGGTTGAATTTATTGAAATCTTGCTTGGTATTCATAAAGATACGAAATATAATTTAAAGAATTTAGTTCGTAAAAAATAAGCTGGGTTATTTATGTATCATTTATCATCTATCACATATTTTGATAAATGATAGATGATAAATGATATTTTTTTAAATTTACAAACAATATGTTAGATGTTATCACCATCGGCGACTCAACAATTGACAACATCATCACAATTGACGACGCCAAAATAAAATGCGATTTGAGAAAAGATGAACGGCTTTTGTGTTTAAACTATGCTGAAAAAATCCCTATCAAACACATGAAACAGACCGTTGGTGGTAATGCATCAAATATTACTGTCGGTTGTAAAAAATTGGGGTTTAAAACCGCTATTTTGACCGAGCTAGGCGACGATATAAATGGAATTTCCATAAAACATGAACTAGAGATGGCAGGAGTGAATACTGATTTGGTTAAAATACTAAAAAATAAAGAAACTCGTTATTCAGTTATTCTAAATTATCACGGGGAAAGAACAATTTTGTCTTATCACACTGATAGAAGTTATTCCTTTCCAAAACTTCCAAAAACAAAGTGGATTTATTACACATCACTAGGGAAATCTTTTGAAAATTTACAAGATAAATTATTAAAATACCTTTTTGCTAATCCAGAAATAAAACTAGCATTCAATCCTGGATCATATCAGATGAAAGATGGATTAGAAAAAATAAAAAAATTATTACCTCACGTCAATTTACTTTTTGTAAATCGCCAGGAAGCCGAAAAATTAGTTGGTAAAAAAAGAACTACTAAAGCATTAATTAATACTCTGTTAAAAAAAGGCGTGGGACAGGTTGTGATGACAGACGGAATTTTAGGCTCTTTTGCTACCGCTGACAAAGAAATATTCTTCATGAAATCTTATCCTCAAAAACCAAAAGCTAAAACTGGGGCGGGTGATGCTTATTCTAGTAGTTTTTTGTCTGCAATTTTACATGACAAAACAGTTCCAGAGGCAATGCAGTGGGGCACAGCTAATGCCACTAGTGTAATTATGCAAATCGGTGCTCAAAGGGGGCTGGCTAATCAAAAACAAATTCTTCAAATAATCAAAAAATACGTGAAAATTAAACCTATAAAAATTTAATTATCACTTGACTTGCTAAAATATAAGGATTATAATTATCTTCTTAGGTGCAACATATTTTTCTTATGGAAAAAACTTGTTATGGTAAAAAGGTTGTCGGAAACTCACGTTTTGTGATAATTGCTCCTCATGGTGCTGGTGACGATCTCAAGACTGGCGTGATTGCCAGTCGTTTGGCTAAAAAATTAAATGGTTTTTTGATTGTAAATAACAAATTCATAAAACCAGAAAATAAACATGCCCTAGAAAAACCAGATCGGATTGAAGATTTTAATAAACTACGCTGGAGTTACACAAAAAGTAGGTATCTGTGGAAAAGAAAAAAATCTGAAATGAAAGATTTTTTTATTGATATAAACGATTTTTGTAATCAAGCCAGAAAACTTGAACCTGGTAATAAAGCTGTGGCTATATATATCCATGGTATAAAATCAGAAAATATTGGCGTTGATATTGGTGCCGGACTCAAAAAGCATAATAGAAGCACTAACAAAGTCTTTGGCACCAAAAAACATAAAGAAGTAAAAGATAATACTGGTAAAGTTACTGTAAAAATTAGCACACTCAAAAAAATAAAAAAACAACTTGTTGAGAAATTTCAAAAAGATTTTGGGCTAAATATCACTGTGGGAAATAGATACTCTGGCTGGAGCAAGCAATCAGCTATTCAATTTCACAAGCTAGAAGGACGAGAAGACTTCGCCCTCCAATTTGAAATTAGCCACCTCTTTAGGCGAGATGATGATAAAATTAATTATATTGTTGACTTATTGGCTGAGACTTTAAAAAATAACTTTTAAAATAAGGAATAAAGAGTAAGGAATAAGCAATTTGACTATGATAAGCAAGACTAATCCATTGTATGTTAGGGCTGATTTGTTAGCAAGGGAGGTTTATAAAAAGTGTAGATTATTTCCTAGAGATGAAATTTATGGTTTGACTTCTCAGTTGAGAAGGGCAGTTTTATCTATAATATTAAATATTGTAGAGGGATTTGCAAGAAAAGGTGACAAAGAGTTTAGAAGATTTTTACAGATATCCTTTGGTTCATTAGAAGAAGTCAGATATTTATTAGAATTTTCTGTTGAACAAAAATATTTATCTGATGAAGAACACAGAGAATTAGAAGAATTGTTAAATGAGGTAGCAAAAATAATTTGGTCTATTTTATATCCAAAAGTAAAATAACAATTTAACCCTTACTCCTTACTCCTTACTCCTTAATACTTATTCCTTTTAATATTATGAAAATTCACACTCTCATTTACACCTCGCTTGAAAACCCAGGACCAGCTACAAAAAAAGATATTGAACTTCTCGCAGAAGCTGCTGAGAAGCAAGGCCACGAGCTAGAAGTAATTTCAGCCCTTGACTGCCAATTAAAATTTAGTAACAAACCTGAAGTTTTTATAAAAAATAAAAAAATAAAAGGTATTAATGTTTTACTAGTTAGAGCAAACTTCTTGACTGGTAGTTTAGATTTTCACAGTGGACTTATCAAGCAATTTGAACTAACAGGTATTCCAATTATTAATACACATCTTCCGGTTTTGCGCGCCAAAAATAAACAGCGAAATCTACAAACACTAAGTCATTACAAAATTCCCATTCCAAAAACATACATTATCCGCTCACCTGAATATGTTGACGACGTGGTAAAAGACATTGGATCATATCCTGTGATTATAAAAACTACTGCCGGCTCACACGGTCTAGGTGTCTCTATTGTAGAAAGTGCTCGCGGTCTAAAATCATTGGTTGGTATGCTAGTAAACAATAGAAATTCTGCCCCATTAATTGTTCAAGAATACATTCGTGAATCAAAAGGAAAAGATATTAGAGTCTTTATTTTAGGCAAAAGAATTATTGCCGCCATGGAGAGAATTGCCACTAAAAAAGGTGAATTTAGATCTAACTTTCATTTGGGTGGCCGAGTGCGCGTCGCTGAAATGAGTCGCAAAGAAAAAGATGTGGCCTTCGCTGCGGTCAAAGCCTGTGGGCTAGATATGGCTGGTGTAGATATTTTACGAACTAAAACCGGTCCAAAAGTTTTGGAAGTTAATGCCAATCCCGGATTAGAAGGCATAACGCTCGCAACTGGTAGAGATATTGCTGGTGAAATAATAAAGTATACTGTTAATAAAGCCAGACGTTACCAGAGACGACAGAAGAATGGGAATGGTGAAAAGAAAAAATAAAATATAAAAAAAGAAACGGACGCAAGTCCGTTTTTTTGACGATTTATACAGCAGATTACAGCAGATCTAAGCAGATCGAAACAGATTATTTTTTCTGAAATTTTTCTGGTATTATGTATCTTTTATACTCCAAACTCTCTTTACCAAAATTTATAAATAACCCCACCTCCTTTTTTGTTGCCACTAAATAATTTATTATTTGTTTTTTAATCTGATCATAATCAACAACCCCCAAAGATTTCAATTCAACAATAACATTATTAATCATTAAATCAGGTACATAAACCGCTATTTCTTTACTTTTATAAAAAACTCTTACCGGACTTTGTGATAAAAATATAATTTTCCTTATTTCTAACTCTTCTTCCATTCCTTTTTGATAAACATGTTCCAAAAAACCAAAACCCAACTCCTTATGAACCTCCATTGCCGCACCAATTATATCATAAGTTATTTCATTGTACTTCTGCATGTCAATCATAATAATCTGCTGTATAAATCGTCAATCACTTATTTCAAAACCCCAATAATCGCCCTCCCAAATTCCTCCGCCACCTCTGGTCCACTGCCTGTTATCACATTACAATCAACGACCACACTCTCTCTAATATAATCAACTCCTGCTTCCATAAAAATTCCAGCCAACTCATTATCACCATTCCACCCCGTGGCTTTTTTACTTTTCAAAACCCCCGCGTGAGCCAAAATTCGTGGCGAAACACAGATTGCCCCGTATGGTTTACCAGTCTTTTCCCAAGCTTGTAATAAATTATAAGTTTTTTCATTATCCAAATGATCCAATGCCCCCGGACCACCAATTAAAAATAGAGCGTCGCCACTATCCACACTAATTTCATCCAAAGTTAAGTCAACATTAGTACTTGAGCCATCGTAAGCAGCCAAAGCCATACTTGATTTATCACTAACTGTGAAAACTTTATGCCCAGCACTTTCCAAAATTCTTTTTGGCTCACCATATTCTAACGGCTGATAACCCTCACTGGCAATAAGTAATAATATTTTCTTCATACTAAAATACTGATAAAAGATACTAATATACTAATTTTACGAATTATACCGATTCGGCCTGAGCTCACGGCCGAAGGCTAATGGTATACTAATATGTATTGATGTAAAATTTGATTTAAACAAAACTTATTTTATATTACAAAAAGTTAATTTTAAAAATTATTTTCAAAACAAGGATTAGTATTTATTCGTATCATTAGTAAAATTAGTATATTAGTATCTATTATTGGTATCTTCTATTTTTTATTTCCCAATATGCTTCCTAAACTCCCTTCTCTCTATAAAATAATCATCAGCGTTTTCCAACTCATGAACTTGCGAATTTGGTCCCAATAGACATAAGCCAAATTCAAACGCCCTGACTTTGGCGCGTATTTCTTTAGCTAATTCAGGATGTTCTTCTTCATCTTCGGCCAACATACTCAAACTAATTAATCTTTTTTCAATATCATCAAAAATTATCTGAAAATCAATAATTAAATCCTCATATTTTTTTCTCTCCATACTTAAAACTGATTGCCTAGTATGTTCTCGAATATCTATATCAACCTCAACTAATGACTGTGTTACTTCTAATCTTTCTTCTGATTCAAAAAATACCGCTGGTGCTCCGGTTCGCAAATCATGATAAGTTCCACCATGCTCTTTAAATTCGTTATATTTTTTCTTCAGTTCAATTGGTAATTTCCCCAACAAAAACTTCTCACCTAATTTTCCTTGTTCCATATTATAGAGCTCACCAAAAGCCTTCCAGTACGGCCAGATCTTTTTACCCAAAGCTATCACCATATTTTCTACCTCTTCAATCCCAACCTCAAAATCATCGTTTAGATGCTCTAAGGCATGTTCCATTTCTTTTTTTACCTCTTCTGGAACTAAAGGTGGTAATTGTCTATACATTATTTCAAAAATCTCAATTGTATGTTTTATTTGTGGATGGTGCATAAAAAAATGATAAATGATAAATGATAAATGATAAAAATAGTCTCTACATGTATTATAGCAGAAAAAGTGGGATAAGTAATCTATTTATTGAATAATCTAAGACTATTCTTCTAAAAACTTTCTTATCTGATACATCGCTATACCTGCCGCCACACTAACATTCAGACTCTCCTTCTTGCCATACATCTGAATATGTACCACCTCATCACACATCTCCAAAATATCTTCAGTAATTCCTTCTACTTCGTTACCAACAATCAATGCAACATCTCTGTTTATTACTTGATAGCTGATAGCTGATAGCTGAAAGCTATCTATTGTTTTTTCCAACCCCACAACCCACACACCCTTTTTCTTCAACACATTAATCAACCTCTTCAAACTCGCACGCTTTTCCCACGGCACCCACTTTTCCGCACCCAAAGAGACCTTGTCTATCTGAATCTTTGGTGGTGTAGCTGTATAGCCGACTAGATAAATTTTGGAAATCCCAAAAGCATCGGCTGTTCTAAACATGGCGCCGACATTATGACACGATCTAATGTCTGGTAATATTAGATAAAATTTTCTTTTTTTCATAGTGAACATAGTATAGTAAAATTAGCCTTAAATTTCAACCCTAAACACAAACACCGTCTCTCCTCCCAAGAAACGGTGTGTCATCCTCCAAAGAGCCTATAGACCACCACCATAGCTATAGAACTGGTGGCGGGGATTAGAAAGTTGTAGAGCTTCCAATCATCTATAAGCTCAAAGAACGAAGCGGTTAACGCACCTACAAAGTAAACAAAAAAAGCCATAGAAGTAGATACATTTGCAGGGAGTATGGGGTATGAGGTTGCGTCTAGATAGAGTATAACACTACAACTTACCACACTCGCAATCACGCCATAGATAAAACCACCCCACGACTTACCAGAATAGAGCCTCCTGATTGGCCAGATCTTGCCAAATTTGGCAAAAGGATCAGCTGATCCGAAAATCATGCAGACCGCACCGGCAACCCATGGGACATCTACTAGCCAACAGACGAGCCAGGCCGTACTAAGTCCTAGAAAGCTTTTAATAGTGTTCCCGAATTTGTACTTCTCACTATCTCGATACAACTTACTGGTGAGAGTTCTACTCAACCAAGAAAGAAACCCTCTATTATTTTCAATCCCAGAACGAGTCAGATTTCGTCGCCAATATTCAAAAACGAAAACAATAGAACTAACGGAGACTATGATCAAACCCATTAGTCCCAGACTAATACCAACGATCTGAATCATCCACCAACCGGCAATTCCTACCGAGTAGTGGAATAACCCCCTAAAAAATTCTCTTGTAGGTATGAACTCACCCCAATGACCCATGCTCCTACGAAGGAGCTTGTGGTTTTGCCTCGCCATAAGCCCCTCCTAAAGTTGGTTAATTTTTAACAAAGAACACACTAATCATGCCATATTTATTATAAAAAAGCAACCCTTTGCAGAATTGCTTTTTGTGTTTCAATTTCAAGTATATTTTAGAAATTTTTACCTGATTGTTTTTGTAATGGCTTTACTTCTGTTGGCTTTACCGGAACAGCTTCAACTTTTGGCAACACTTCGGCCTGAACTGTTTCCATTGGTGGTTCTTCTGTCTGACCACTACCACTAACAACCCCACCTTCTTCTACTTTCCACTCGCCTTCTGTCTCGGCTTGAATTTTTATTGGTTGTTTGGGGGCCGTACCAAAACCACCTGGACTAAATACACCTTCGCTAGATTCATCAAGCTGAACTTTTGCTGGCATCGGTATTCCACTTTTTTCCATTTCTTGTTTTCTTAGCTGTTCTCGTTTAATTATTTGCAACTTATTTTGTGCATCTTCATCACCCGCCTCAGCCGCAGCTTTTAGTGCCTCTTGATTTTCTTTGTATTGCATACGAACCATTTCCAACTCCTCTTTTTTATCTTGTTTTAATTCTTGTAATTGGATTTTTGCTCCTTCAACCCCCTCTTTGGTTGCCTGCAAAAGTTCCATTTTTTTATCCCTAAATTGTTTTACTTCTTCAGCATGTGCTTCAATTCTATCTTTTACATTTTGCAGGTGCTGTTTAATTTCGTCTGAAATATTTTCGTTTTCCAAAACATTCACTAATCTCTCGTTAATCTTTAACCCTTCTTCTCTTAATTTTTTTAAGCCCTCTTGTTTTTCTTCTGGAATTTTTTCTTCCAACAGATCAAGGGTGTACTCTTTTCTAATTTGCAATGTTGCAATATTTTTTAACATCTTTTCTTTTTCACCATTAGCCCTTTCTAGCCACTTTTCTTTTTTAACCTCAACTTTTTCTACCAATCGGTGCGCTTTTTCCATTACTTTTTCTGCACGCAGTTGCACTTTTTCATCATCACTATTTTCCAGCATATATTCGGCCAAATGAACTCGCTCAGCAGCAAATCTGGTTTGTTTTTCAGCTTTTTTAACTGGATCAAAAGTAAAAACTACAGCAACACGTTCCTTAAATCCGCGCATCCACAGACCAAAACCGGACGGAATTTTATTAATTTCCTCTAATTCCACGTCAATATACCCAATATCTTCTTGGTCTGCTAAGCTATCCCAACCACCAATAATAATTGGCTCACCTTCAGCCGTAACCTCATTACCACTCTCTATTAAAATTGGCTGAACCATTACACCATCATCCTGAGCCTCACCATCTACACCCTCTCCAACATTATCATAAAGAACTGGGGTTGGCACAACTGCCTCACTAGCTATTGAATCATCTGTTTGAGCTAATACTTTAGGCACTAACACCAAACTTAGTGCTAAAATAAGGCAAAAAATGAATAAATTGGAGTATTTCATATATCTAAAGCTTAAAAATTAAAAACCTATACTATGGTTAGTATAGGTTTTATTTAAGATTATTGCAATTTGTTTGTCCACATAGCATCTAACCCACCGCCACCCTCGGTAAAAATAAAAAAACAGCCACCAAAAGCGAGATGCCTGCTAACAAGTAATAATAAACCAAAGAGAAATCAGATTTGATGTGGGTATCTGAAAAACCCCGGCCTTGTGTTTGCATATTTTTGTGTTTATTTTATACCACGTGATCCGACCAAAGGGAGGATTTTACGTGGTTTTTTAGATTCACGCCTTTTGAGACACAGAACAACAAAATCTGCGCCTAAAATTTGTACTTCTCTAATATTTCTAAATGTATTATAGCACATTTTTGACATTTTGTCAAGTTTCGGCAAACTCAACTTGACCCTGATTTGACAGAAGGGTCAATAGTGTCGTACAATATGAATAGTAGTTTCGCAACTACTATTCATCCTGAGTCCCCGCAGGGACGAAGGATCTCCTCGCAACTACTATTCATCCTGAGTCCCCGCAGGGACGAAGGATCTCTCCCATCACTAAATTACTTAAATACTGAATAACTCAATTACTTTTTCTATGAACTTCTACGCCCTCTCCGCCCTAGTAAATCTAACCATCTTAATCCCATTGTCAGTTATTTTGTATTTGAAAAGAAAAGAGAGCCGAATGATAAATTATTTTAATATTTATAATATTTTTATCATTGGCTGGTCTTTGGGTTATTTTCTTTGGCAAATGTCTGGGACTTACAGTAATGCTTTATTTTGGGTTCGATTTTTGATGTTTTCGGCCATGTGGATTGCACCAGCTTTTTTTCATTTTTCAGCCGTAGTTGCAGATAAGGAAAATCAGCTCTTGTCTTGGATTATTGGCGCTTATATGCTCAACATTCCATTTGCTTATTTAAATTTTACCTCCCCGCTTTTTATTTCAGGACTAAGCACTAAAATGGGTATAAACTTTTTTCCCTCGGCTGGTTATCTTTTTATAGTATTTCTAATCTTTTGGATTTTTTGGCTGGTTTGTGGTTTTATAGAATTATTTAAAGCTAGGAAATTTATTTATGAACCAAAACAAAAAGAATTTTTGAAAGTCATTACCATTAGTTCTCTAGTTGCTATTTTAGCTGGTAGTGTTAATTATTTTCTTTGGTTTAATATCCCAATCCCCCCAATTACCACCATGGTAGCCGGTGTCTATGGGGTGGTTGTTTGTCTATTTTTACTACGAAAAGAAACATATAAAACAGATTTAATCTATTTCTACGTCTTAGCTGGACTTATAGTTGTTACGTCAACGCTAAACTATGTTTTTGGTCAAAAACAGGGTATCAGCGACTTCAAATGGTTGACTATTGGCTTTTTAATATTTGCCGGCCTGATTATGGCTAGTTTTAACAGAAGACATTATAAAAAATTAAAACAAAAAGAAGAAAATATCTATGGCTAGTGGAAGTATAACAAAATATTTGCAGGATTTTCTAGAGCATTTGGAAATAGAAAGAGATCGTAGTCAAAAAACTATTGAAAACTATGGTTTTTATTTGAATAGATTTACCGATTGGTTGAATAAAAAAAATCCAGAAGAAATTACAGCTGAAAAAGTCAGACAATATCGCCTCTGGCTTAATCGTCTGGTAGATGTTCGTGGTGATTCTCTGAAAAAAAATACCCAGAATTATCATTTGATAGCTTTGCGATCTTTTTTGAAATATCTAGCCAAACGTGATGTAAAAACTTTAGCAGCAGAAAAAATTGAACTAATGAAAATGCCGGATCGTGAGGTTAGTTTTTTGGAAGGTGGTGATTTGGACAGATTGCTGGAAGCACCGCTTTTGAACGAAAACACAAAAACACAAAAACACAAAAACACAGCCTTTTCTAGTACTGACTCGATTAAATATAGGGATAAGGCGATTCTAGAACTGCTTTTTTCAACTGGTTTGCGCGTATCAGAGTTGAGTAAACTTAAAAAAGAAAATTTAAATTTAAAAAAAGAAGAATTTACAGTGCTCGGCAAGGGCAGAAAATCTCGTGTGGTTTTTTTGTCCGAACAGGCTAAATATTGGCTGAAGAAATATTTAGATACTAGAAAAGATATGAACCCACACCTGTTTATATCTCACGACAAAAGAACAACCAACTCTAAGACTGTAAAATTAAAAAATAAAAAATTAGAGTCAGATGATCAGCCAATTACACCGAGATCAATCCAAAGAATGGTACAAAAATATGCCCGGGTTGCTGGAATTACCAAGCCTGTTACACCACACACCCTACGCCATTCTTATGCCACCGACCTACTACAAAACGGTGCTGATATTCGCAGTGTTCAGACTATGCTGGGACACTCATCAATTACTACTACACAAATTTATACCCATATTACCGACAGAGAGTTAAAAAATATATATAAGAAGTTTCATGGGAAGAAACGAGGTGGGGATTGACAAAATTAGAAAAAAATGGTATTATTCTCGCATAAAATGCCCCTATAGTTCAATGGATAGAACTCCGGACTTCTAATCCGATGATGTAGGTTCGATTCCTACTGGGGGCACCAGTAAGGAAAAGTCAAATTTCGTTGGCTCGCTTCGCTTCGCTCGGCAACCAAATTGTAGGGAATTTGGGGCGAAAAAATCAATTGGCGGTTTTGTAAAATGTGGTTCGAGCCGATATTTTTAAGAAATGCTGTCATTTCCCCTCCGTTTTCCGTTTCTATCAATTTTGAGGCTTGATTAAGGGATAAAACAAACTCACGAGCCGGTTCGAGCCAAGACAACCCTTTCTGCTCAAAATCGGTGATTTTTTCTTGCAGACTAACTTTTTGCGATACCAATTCCTGTTTTTTGGCGGCGTATTCTTCTGTGGATAAAACATCTGTCAAAAACACATCAAGCAGTTTTGCTAATTTTGTTTCCGCTCGTCTTAATTGTTCTTTCAAACTTTCCACTTTTGATTGAGCTTGTAGTTTTGCTTTCTCTTGCTCGCCATCCAACGCCGCCAAAACTTTTTCGGTGTCTTGGCTCGACAGAGGCTTTAATTCCTGCTGACGAAAAAACTCTTCTAAGATTCTCCTGA
>JBDRSF010000045.1:0-12166 GCA_043825135.1 Candidatus Magasanikiibacteriota bacterium | reverse complement strand
AAGAGCGTTTTTGTGTCATTGCGACACCGTGTCATTGCGAACCCTGATTCGCATCAGGGTGAAGCAATCCCAGTCTTCAATGCCTTAAAGTATGGGATTGCCACGTGTCTTCGCTTCGCTTGCACTCGCAATGACACCTGTGACTTGCTGTTTCCACCAGAAGCCGACACAGCACAATAACACATTAACATATCTATCACTTTAAGTATAGTATATTTATCACCTCTTTGTCAATCAGTAGTGCTTATCTAAGCACATTTTTGAGGTTTTGTCAAGAGGGGGGTGGGGATAAAGTGTGAGTATTGACAGAGAGGGTTTTTATGTTGTATACTTTAATTAGATTAATAAATTTCTATGTTGAATAAAAGTCTATGAATTACAAAGAGGTAGTTGTATATTGGAGCAAGACCGCCAAGCATGATCATGATACAATGCTTGGTCTAAGAAAACTGAAACGTTATTCAGACTGTTTATTTTTTGGACACATAACTTTGGAAAAAATATTAAAAGCATTAGTTGTTGAAAAAACAAAGAAACAAGCACCACGTGTTCATGATTTGGTTCACTTACATGATTTGGCAAAATTAAATTTGGATGATGAAGATGTAATTTTACTTAAAGAAGTTAATAATTTTAATATAGCTACACGTTATCCGGATTTTAAATTAGAATTTTATAAAGTTTGTACAAAAGATTTTACAGAAAAATATTATAAACGAATTGTTACTTTGTATAATAAATTATGTCAAAAGCTCAAGTAAAAAAAATTATAAAGAAATATACAGAAACGTTAATAGAAAATGGTTTACCAGTCAAGGGTACATATTTGTTTGGTTCTCATGCTTTGGGTAAATCAAATAAATGGAGTGATATTGACGTGGCAGTTGTCGTGGATGAAAATAAGGCAAATTTTTGGAAAAAATTGTCACTATACTCCAAGATAGGGTTGGCTGTTGATAGGCGTCTGGAAGCACATATTTTTAGTACTCTTGATTTTAAAAATGATTCTGACCCTATGGTTTTTGAAATAAAAAGGACAGGACTTCGTGTGGTATAGTTTTTTACAATAGATATTAGTCTAGGTCTCTTGAGAAAGATTTTGCGTGATTCAGGAATTAATCTTGAAGAATTTAAAAAGTCAAAGTGAGTATGTGTTTTTGTGTTTTCGTGTTTTGAGTCCGATGAAGTCGGACAGGTGTTTTAGTGTTATGACTACACCTGCGACATCACCCCCCAAGACAAATCTGACTATAACGCCTCTACGGTTATTGCCAACTCTACCAGTGGAAAACTCTCAACCAAACCATATATCTATAGCGTCGGCGACATAGCTAATCAAAAAAAGCAAAACCTATTCATTTCCAGTCATTATTGAAAAAGATGCTGATGGAAATTTTGTCGGCACTGTTCCAGCGCTTCGTAGTTGTTACACACAAGCTAAAACACTGCCGGAATTATATAAACGTCTTGATGAGGTGGTTGCTTTATGTATTGATCTTGATGAGTTTAAAGAGGTAAGGTGATTTAGTTTGAAAAGGTAGGTATTGTTTATTATCTAATTCTTACATATAGCAAGTATTCCTTGTTTTAGAAGATTATAGGTTTTCTGTCTATTCCGACCGATTCTATCCATCTAATTTTGTCATTTAGATTGTCAGAGAAATAAATAACTATCAATCTTTGATCCACGTAAAAAGTAATTTCATTCCACTTACCTAGTTCTTTTCTGCCCAAAACTTTTTTAGCTTTTAGTTTATCTTTTATTTCTTCAAAAATTAAATCATTTAATCGTTTGGCTGTTTGGTGGTATTGTTCTATAATGATATCTTCCGACCAGATGCCAGTATCTTTATATAAAATAAAAAAACCTTCTTCGTATAGTTGAATAAATTTTTTTATCTCAGAAATGGCCAATTCACTAAAACGGATTTCAAGCATAAGATAGCTTTTTTTTGTTTGTTAAAGTAGATTGTTTTTTCCATTCGGCCTGTAGTTTTTTTCGTAATCTCAAAGCCGACTCATCAATATATTTATCAATTACACGTTTTGCCTCATCTGTAGAGTAGCCATCTCTTATTATTTTTTTATTATTTCCCATATTGTTTGGTATTAGATTATTAATATTATTATACATTTAAAGTTGTCTAAGGTCAAATCCTATGTTTTAGTGTACAAAAATAAATTTGCTGTCAATAGTATTGGCAAATTAACAAATTACTAATTATTTTTTTGTGTCGTGTGGAGCCTGTCCTGCCGTTCGATGCTCTGAGGAGCCCTCAGGCTCTCGAAGAGAGCGAAGTCGAAGGATGGTTCGTGTGTCGTGAAAAAAGAACTACACCTGCGACATCACCCCCCAAGACAAATCTGACTATAACAATGCCCCCCAACTACCGTCGCCACCCCAACCAGTGGAAAATTGGGGGTGGTGTACGGGGGAGTGTGATGATGGGGGGAAGGATGGGTGTTATAATGAGGTTTTGGGTGGATTAAAAGAATGTGACATATTTCTTAGTATGAACTATCTCGCAAAAACGCTAAATGGGTCCTTCCAGGACTCATTTTGTGTTAGAATGAGATTTCATTTGGGGCTCATCTTGTATTGTACAAGACTCACACTTGACACAAGTATCAAAATTTGCTATAATATCGGTAGTTAAGTATTAGTTTTAACCATAATTCTATGAAATTTAATTATATAACACGTAATTTAGAGAATCAAATAAATAATTGGCTTTTTAAAGACATGGTCATTATTTTGTATGGTGCCAGGAGAGTAGGTAAAACGACTATGGTAAAACACATCCTAGAGGGGTTTGAGGATGATGCTGTGTATTTTAACTGTGATTTGGCAGAGGTTAGGAAAGTATTAGAATCTCAAGACCATATTACTATAAAAAATTATATTGGAGAAAAAAAACTAGTCGTGTTTGATGAGGCCCAGCAAGTGCGAGATATTGGGTTATCATTAAAAATACTTCACGATGAATTTCCAGATTTACAGATTATAGCCACTGGGTCATCTAGTTTTGATTTGGCAAATAAAGTTGGCGAACCTTTGACTGGGAGAAGTGTGTCTTTTAAATTATATCCTTTCTCAGTCTCTGAATTGGAAGTGATTTATAATAGGTTTGAAATTTTATCACAAATAGAGACTTTTTTGATTTATGGAATGTATCCAACATCAATCTTGTCTAGTACTAATGATAAACCAGTTTTTTTAAGAAATCTTGTAGAAAATTACCTTTACAAGGATATTTTAGCATTTGAAAATTTGAAAAGACCAGATTTATTACTTGATCTACTTCGTGCATTGGCATTGCAGGTGGGTGCGGAAGTATCTGTGAATGAACTTAGCACGAGATTGGGTTGTGGAGCCAAGACGATAGTTCGCTATCTGGATTTGCTAGAGAAAAATTTTGTTATTTTTAGATTAAAATCGTTTAGTCGTAATTTACGTAATGAGATAGGAAAGAAATTTAAGGTATTTTTTTATGACCTAGGCATACGCAACGCTTTGATAGAGAGATTGGTGTCATTGGATAAGCGGGATGATGTTGGCGCACTGTGGGAGAACTTTTGTATTTTGGAGCGTATCAAATATAACCAAAAAAATGGTTTTGTTTGTAATATCTATTTTTGGCGTAATCACAAAAAGAAAGAAGTTGATTATATTGAAGAAAAAGATGGTAAGCTCAGTGCTTTTGAGTTTAAGTGGAGAGGTAAAAAGTATAAAGCCCCAGAGGATTTTTTAGAAGCATACAACGTAGAAAAGATTGACTTGATAAATAGAGATAATTTTATAAATTTTATTTTTTAGTAATTGGTTTTTCTAGAATTTCAATTAAACGAAACCTGTCGCGAAGAGCCAATAGAATTAGTTTGGAATTATACTTGTGATATTACTAGTAAAGACATATCTGACTATGGTGATGACGACCTTTATCAAGCAGGTCCTGTACATGGTGGTTTAGAAGTAAAGCCTTATGTTTATCGTGTATCAGAAATAAATACCTTTAATATGGAAAGTAGATATCCGGAAGAAAAATATGATTTTTACAATATCTGCAATAAAAGATTTACAGATAAGTATATGTTAATAATAAAAAAAATTATAAAAAAATATGCCAAGACTTTGACAGATAATGGTTTTGTTTTTTCTGAAATATATTTATTCGGTTCCTATGCCAGTAAAAAAAATAATGAAGACAGCGATTTAGATATTGCTGTTATTAAAGATGGCGATATAGGCAATTGGGAAGAAAAAATGAAACTATGGAGATTGGCAGGCAGGGTAGATTCCAGGATTGAGCCACTTCTTTTAAATAAAAAAGATTTAAATGAAAATGCAACTATAATGGCTAATGAAGTCAATAAAACTGGTTTGAGGATATTATAAAATCCCAACTTGGAACTACACCTGCGACATCACCCCCCAAGACAAAACTGACTATAACAATGCCCCCCCAACTACCGTCGCCACCCCAACCAGTGGAAAACTCTCAACCAAACCTTATGTCTACAGCGTCGGCGAGATATGTCAATCAAAAAAAGCAAAACCTATTCATTTCCGGTTATTATTGAAAAAGATACTGATGGAAATTTTATTGGTACTGTGCCAGCACTTCGTAGTTGTTATACACAAGCCAAAACATTGCCGGAATTATATAAGCGTCTTGATGAGGTCGTTGCTTTGTGTATTGATTTTGATGAGTTTAAAAAGGTAAGGTGATTTAGAGTAAAAAGGCGGGTTTTTGTAGGTTTGTAATAATTATATTTTTAAAATATCGCTTTTGTAGTGATATTTTTTTATTTCCGCCAGAGGCGGACGAGCGGTTTAATACCGCACAGCTTCAGCCTCAGCCATAGGCTGATCTGCCTTTGGCATGATGCTGTGGAGTAGTTTATTTACAAAAAAAGTTATATATCACAATCGTGGAACAAATATAGTGAGTTTAAAAGTAAAAGTTTTGAGATCAAACAAGACAAGCTAAACAAGAGTGTTTTTGTGTTTTCGTGTTAAGGTGATCTTGTCCCCAGTTTACCTCTTTTTCTCTACACTTTACTTAAAAGATATGGTATAATAACTGCATAAAATTATTTACCATGAAAACTCTGGTAAAGAAAAAACTTACTCAGCTTTTTTCAGTAGTGAAAAAAGTGTTACCTAGTGAAATCAGGAAGAATAAAACTGGTATTTTTGTGTTTTTGTCTATTGTTTTTTTAGGTATTATTGTCTATGTTTATCCGAGTTTAGCCATAGAGGGTGACTCTGCAGCGGCAGCAATTGCGTCAGATGTTGGTAATAGTATTGGTATGTGGATTACCCAGGCTTTTTTGGCGATGAGTGAGTTTTTTATCAAGATGGCGATTTTCTTTTTGCAATATTTTATTGCCATTGCTGGCTGGAATGATTATCTAGATGTGCCGACAGTGATGTTAGGTTGGACAATGGTGCGTGATGTGGCTAATATGTTTTTTGTGGTAATACTTCTGGTGATTGCTTTTGGAACAATTTTGGGCGTAGAGCAGTATCAATGGAATAAGACTTTGATCAAGTTGATTTTGGCAGCTGTTTTGATTAATTTTAGTAATTTGATTTGCGGAATATTTATAGATGCGGCTCATGTATTTACCATTACATTTGTCAATGCTGTATCAGCCACGGCTGGTGGTAATTTTATCCAAGCTTTTAAACTGGTAGAATTAAATAGCATGGTGGGTAATGCGGAGTCTTTACAAGGTAATGAACAATTTGGAATAAAATTATTTGTAGGTGCGTTAGCTTCGCTTTTGTTTGCTATAACTGCTATGTGTATCATAGCGGCCTATGCTTTTATAATGTTGGCTAGAATGATAGCTTTGTGGGTATTAGTGATTTTATCTCCTTTGGCCTTTATCATGCAAGTTTTACCTGGTTCACAGTCCTATGCCAAACAATGGTGGGACAAGTTTGCCAAGCAAGTGCTAGTTGCGCCAGTGATGGTATTTTTCCTCTGGCTTACTTTTGCCACAGTTGGTAGTGGTGGGGTGGCTACTGATATCGAATTAAATTTAAATAAACAAGAAGAAAATAGTGCTACTTATAAACAAGATACAACTAGTGAAACTGCAACATCATTAAATGCAGCCACCACTTGGGGAAATATGGCTAGCTTTTTCATTCCACTGGCTCTGATGATGGCGGGTATGAGTGTGGTTCAGCAGATGGGTGTAGTAGGTGGTGGCGCTGTCCAGACAGCCACTGGTTTTGCCAAGAAAATTGCTGGTTATGCGACAGGACTTAGTGCGGCGAGGTTTGTGGGGAGAGAGGCAAAGGCTAGGGGGATTCAGGCAGGTAAGGCTGTTGGTAAAGAGGCTCTTATGCGACTTCCTGGAATTGGTGGTAGAAGTTGGCAAAGACGTGGTAAATGGCTTCAAGAAAAAGGATTGCAAGGAGCTGAAAAATGGAATCAAACAGTTGGCGCCGTTACGGGTCTTCAGTTTGGTGGTCATGGAAAAGTGATGAAAGAATACGATAAAATATTAGACCAAAGAAGAGGGCGATTGTCTAGTAGTGCTAAAGGAGTAACACATACTATACTTGGCAAAAGGAAAGGTGGTATAGACAGATTAAGGAGCCGTACGAATGTATTAGAGGGAGAAGGTGAAGAAAGGAAGGGTAGATCAGAAAAGAAGAGAGCAATAGAAAGAGCTGAAGCAGGTCTAAAATATTATCGTGATGAAAAAGGAGAAATGACTAAAGAAGGCAGAGAAGTTGCTGAGAGAGAGCTGAGGTTGGAAAGAGCCCAGTCTCAATTAAGCACTGCTCAAATATCAGGGAAAATAACGGTCTTAAATGAAGAGGGTAGTAAGATTTCCAAAGATTTTGTAAAAGCACTTTCTAAAAATTTGGATGTACAGGGTACATTTAGTACTGATAAAAAGAGATTACTAGCTGATCATGAAGCAGCTGAAACTGTCAGAGGCAAAGAAGCCTTTAAAGCAGAATTTGAAAGAATTCAAGGGTCAGGTAATAATGATAAACAAATTATTGAAAAATATGAGACCAAAGAAAAGCAGGTTTTGAAAAATAAAACAAAAAGAGATGAGATAATAGCAGAGTCTAATAAATTAAAGGCAGACGCACAAAGTCAAAGAGATGAAGCCGAAACAAAAAAGACTCAGTTTAAGGCTATGCCTGATCAAACAACCCCAGAAGCAATTAAGTTATCAGATGAAATAGATGAACACACAAAGAAAGCCGATGAGTTGGACGAAAAGGCTGGTGTGCTTTTGCGTTTAGGAGATAATGGTGATGAAGAAGATCAAATGCTAGGTATGTTGGAACAAATTAAAGATGCTATTAAAGATGGAACAGTTAATGATGCAGTTACAGATATTAAAGGTAAAGGATTAGAAAAATTATTATTATTTGAATCTAAGTTTGGATTGGGTAATTTGCATGCTGGATTTATAGAAACTAGATTTAGAGGAGAAAGAAATGAAAAGAGTTTGGATCGTATGGTGGAATATCTTAAAGACCAGAAAAAAGTTCGAGAGGTAGAGAATGATGTTAATAATACAGGAAATAAAGAAGAGTATAATGCAAGTAAAGAAAGAGTGGCGTCTGCCAAAGAGCAGGCGTGGCAAACAGTAGCCAAGAGTGGTAAATATACTGCTGTCACAGCGGCTTATTCTAAGGTCAAAGCAGATAATGAGTCAGAGGTTTTATCAAGACTTGGAAAAACTGATTTGGAAGAGTCCATTGCTCAGAATTTGATTTTTGACAAAATGCACATTGTGTCGCCAGGTGAAGCCTATAATCAAGAGATTGCCGGTATTCAAAAAGGAATTGGAAAACAAGATAGAGAAGGCTTGATAGCTGCTTGGTCAAAATTAGCGGCTCAAAGGGCCGAAAAAAGAAGTAAAGACCCTGATAAGTATGATAAAAGTTCAGAGGGTAGACTAGACCAATTAAGATTAATGGCGTTAATAGCTGAATTACAAAAACAGCGCTACATTGATGATCTAACTGGTTCAGCGGAAAATATGTCAGAACAACATATAGATGATGTGGCTAATCGGGCAATGAGAGATGCTAATATAGATACTACTGATAAAGTTGCTGTTGAGGAATTTAAAAAAATGTTTAAAGATCAGGCTCGTCGTCAGTTTGCTAGTTCTGCTAATGGTGGTGGGGCTGATGGTGGAAATGTAAATAATTTTGTCAAAAATCTGCGTCGCGATAGTGGAGCGGGAAAAGCTGTAAAAGATGTTTATCAATCAATTAAGTCAGAAGTTCGGGTTAAAATTGAAAGAGGTGATACATTAAATGCGGGTGATAATGATGAGATACAAAGAGCGCTAAGAGTTTCTAATTCAGCCTTACTTGGATCATTAGGGGTTGATCAAAATGAGATATTGGCTTTGATAAGAAAATTATCAACCGATGCTGCTTTTAGAATAAATAATAAAGATTTAGTTGAATAAAATTAAAGTAATAAGTTTTAACCATACAATATGAACAGAAAAAGCACTGAAGGAGGCAAAGAAAGTTTAGGGGGGGCGACAAACAGAGAAAATCTTAGTATGCAGACTACGACTATTGAACTTGTAGAAAGATATGGTAAAGAATTATTCAGTGAAAATTTGCGTGAACGTTTGCATTGTGATTGGGATAATAAAACCATGGATTACAATCGCATAAACTTTATGGAAGTTTTTACTATGTTTGGTGCTGATGTAAAACAATCGGTGGCTCATTGGCGTATTTCCAAAATTATGGAAGGTATTTCTATTTGCTGTGGTCAATTAAAAATTACTGATAGTCTGGGACCAACCAATATACCGGAAAAAATTTATAAGGCTATTCAAGATGGTAATGTTGACAAAAAGTCTTGGCCAATTGTTTTGGAAAAAGATGGTGAAAAAATAAAGGAAACTGCTAGTTTGGCTGATTTCGCTCATTTTGTTGATACAATTAAGGCTAATCGTGAACTTGGTATGCATAGATTTGATATGAATACCTTGGCTTATAATTATTTTACTGGAGGAGATTTATCAAGAGAATTAACAACTGATAATGGCGAGGAAAAAATAATTGATATTAATGATTTGGAAGTTAATCCTCGCGATGATTATAAAGATCTAGACATAAATGGTTATTTAGATCATATTAAAAAAAGTGATGTGCAGGCTGGATTACAATTAATGACAGAGTGGCGCTACCAATCTGAGGGACACCGTGAAATTGCTGGACAGGCTATGTTGGTCCAAGTGGGGAAATTGCCATCTGATTCTTTATTTATTCCTCTGAGCGGACGCATGGCAGCTGATATTACTTTGTCTGATTTACAAAAACAAGATAAATCTGGTATGAATGGTCAACCCCAAGAGGTGGCAGAAATTGACGAGGAAAAAACTGGTGCTTTTATTCGTTTTAATTTGAAAGATCTGGCTCAACGTCGTCGTGGTGGCGATATTAGACAAATCCAAAAGACTACACGCATGGCCAAGGCAATGTGTGGTTTGACTCTTTCGGAAGAGGCCTATTCACAAATAGAAACAATCACAGATGAAAAAGATGAGAAGAAGAGTAAGCAAATGATTTATTTGTGTGGACATGATCTAGACGGTGCAATTATTACTGGTATGAAAACTAGGTATGATAAGCCAATGAAAAAATTAAGAGGTTTTGGGCTTTCCAGTGATGAGGCTTCAGATATGGTTATGACTGATGTGGTGATACCATGTATATTAAATAATCCAAATGATTGGTTGACAGCTTTATCCAGTACTTACGGTGTTGGTGGAAGCAAGGGTGCACAATCATTATTGCAAAATCGTGAAGTGTTTCAGGGTTTTGAATTAAATATTATGTGTAGAAACTTAGAAAAGGACGGCTATCCAATAGAATGGAAAAGTTTCAAAGGTTTTAATGAATTATGGTCTTACGTGACAGGAAGAATATCAAAAGGCCATATTGACCAGCCAGATGTTGATGGTTTTGTGGCTAGAGGGGCGAAGGATATATCAGAGGGGGTTAAGTCTGAAAATGAATTTTTCTTAAACAAAATAGATGATCTGCAGGGAAAAAATATACATAATCTGTGTCAAATAATTTTTGGTGAAGAGACAAGTGATTATTTGTCGGAATATATAAAAAAAGGTACCAATGCCTCTTTTGATAAAATGCCTGGAATAGATGCTGAGGATGATAATCACCCGGCAGAACTAGATGTAAAATATGATTTTGATGGGATTGTGGGGATGAGACTGGAGGAGGGACTAAGAACAGAAGATGGGCAATTGGAAGCGGCAATAGAAAAATTATATGAAATAGATATTAATACTGACACTGATATTCCTTATGTAATTGCTGGTTTATTGGAGACATTGAAATCTATTAGTCCGGCCGATCGTAAAAAAATACATTCTTAATTATAGTCAATAACTATGGATGATTATTTTAAAGTAAAAATTGAAGAAGAGCTAAAAAAGCTGGGAGAGGCTGATAAAAATCAGGCGGGTCTTTTGTCGCGTTGGAATGGTTTACAAATGACAGATTTGGAAAAATATTTATTGACATGTATTTTTTCACCATCAGTTGATGATTGGGGTAATACAATAAAAAAATATGAAGAAGAATTACCCCGCTTGAGAGGTTTATCTGAAGGAGTTGAATATTGGTTTTCTAGTAAACAAGTTTACGAAATGGAATTTACAGATGAATTTTTGACTAGCCCGACAACCAAAGCCAATTTATTAGCTTCTATAAAACTTTGGCATCTGGATGATTATTCCGAACCAGCCAAAGAGCTTTTGCGTAAATTTGATAAATACACTAATGGCACTTTTACTTTTGATAATTTAGAGGATGATTGGAGCTCGTTTTATATTAGAGTGACGCTACTTTTGGTAATTAATTATTTTGAGGAATTACCTTTGGTCTGGCAGGGATATTTTCTAAATTCAGATTTTTTTCATTTAATTATTGTGTTGAATTTGGATCTAAATAGCGCTTTACAACGTGCCATAGAATCTAATGTTTATATTTTTGATCGTAAAGATTATGCTTTGCAGTATGCTACCTTTGTCTATGATAATAAAACACCAGTGGCAATTAAGCCAAGTGGCGAGGGATTGACAGATAATTCTTTTTGGATAGATCTTTTTCGGCAGTTTAGTAAACAAAAATTTGATGGTATAAGTTTGATAGAATTTTTTAATGATAAAGAAATTTGGAGAAATTGCGATATTGAAGATAAAATGGTAATCAAAGAAGTTTTAATATTATACTCTCATTTAATATCAGATATTTATGTTTATCCGACTGACGATGAAATAAAAAAATTTAAAAAGGAGGAGACTAAGGAAAATATTAAGGAAGTAGATCAAAAATCAAATGATGGTTCAGAAATAAAATATAAAAAAATTAAAAAAGATATTGAAGCGCGTTTTCCAAAGGATGAAAATGATGAGTATGATGATATTCCAGGAATATTAGAAGAATTAGAAAGACTGGCAATAGAACAGGGTGATGATAAAATAAGCGAATTATTTTTCTGGGATGAGAATCTCAATAAATTTAGCTGGACAATATAATTATGCCAGGTCAAACCACAATCCTAGTCAAAAAATCCGATGGCACCCAGGTACGAATGACCATGGAGGAGTTTCGCGCATACCGAGCGAATGAAAACACTAAAACACCAGAGGTGGAGAGTGGGGATGTAGAAGAAAAGCAAGAGGAGGGAATTGAAAAGGATCAGACACAAGATAAAGAGATAGATAAATCAGCTATCAGTCATCAGTCATCAGCGATTAGTGAACCACAGATTCAGATTGATAAATCTTTTTCCGATAGCCGGGAGCCGATAGCTGAAAGCTATGTTGAAGATCTACCAATGATTGAGAGTCCTCATGAACTTGCTACGACGACACCGGTAAAAAATATTTTTATTGATGAAGCGGTATACACGAAAACACACGGCCTAACGGCCTCAAAACACGAAAACACAAAAACACAACCTTATTTAGACTCATCTGTGGGGGTGCCAAGTATCCAGTCTCCGAAACAGAATTCTGTAAAAAAGTGGACAGATGAAGATCATAAGTCGCCTTTGGAAGATGAGATGGAAGAGTTAAAAAAACATGAAGCTTTGGAAGTTTTACCAGACAAAAAACA
>JBDRSF010000044.1:0-2082 GCA_043825135.1 Candidatus Magasanikiibacteriota bacterium | reverse complement strand
ATTTCACGAAGTGACATATCCGGGTTTTTAGCTTTAAGATTTTTTATGGTTACAAAATCTTCCATACTGACCACTTTTTTTTCTCCTCTTTTTCTCAACAATAAATGTTTTTACTGTCCAAATAAAGAGGAATATTTATTGCTTCTCAAGTGGTCAATTTTCAGGCGGAAAAGTGGTCAGTTTTCAAGTGGAAAAAACATTGGAGATTTTTTTGCATCTTTGTTTCACCTTTTGGGTTTTTTATTTTTGTTTTTTTTCTACCTTACAAAGGTATTGTTTTTACAGTTCTTAAACACCCCAAAGGTTTTTTTTACGTGAGTTTATCGCTCAATTTATGTATAATTAAAATAGGAGATCCAAATGAAAACTTTATTAGCCATTTTCTTATTCGCAATTGAGGTATGCTATGCTCAGCTTATACCACATATAGTTTCCATTACCTCTTCAAAAGATTCTGTCCTTGCTGATGAGGCGTTTACTGTAACCTATTCTCTTAAATGTCCGGCTGGTTATATATATATTGGGTTAAATGAGGGATATTTTGAATCCATTGGAAAGGACAGATGGGAAGGAGAAATTAAAGATGATGAGACAAAAACCGTAACGTTTACTGTTAAACTTAAGGAAAGTGCAAAAGCTGGAATACAAAAAAAAGTACCGTTGTCAATAGGTTTTAGCTATACACCCTTTGGTGAAAAAATATCAGCGGAAACTAGTGAGGGCATCATAATTATTGTTACTGATTTTAAAGAAATGAAAGACAAAATAAACAAAGTTATAAAAGGTAACATGAATAAAGTTAATAACATTAATAACATTAATATTTATCCCACTAATACAAATAAACTGCCGCTTAACAAAAGACTTATAATAGATACCACAATTCCAAGACAAGAGTATTTAAGAAGTGTAGTTAATGATGATTTTCAAATTTCTAAAGTATATAGCTCTCCAATAGAATCTGAATATGAAAAAATCAAAAGCGATAAACCAATTGTAGAAATGAATGAACTTTTACCAACTACATACATATTACAATTTTATGCGTCAAATATAAGTTTTCGTAATGAAAAAAATCAAAAATTGCCATGGCAATATTATACAGTCCAAATATGGGGACTACAAAGCACCGATGATCAATATCCAGTGACTATAGTTCAACAGACAATTGAAAATTCTACTACGGGAGGATTCACTATTAGCACAACAGCAGATTATCCATACTATCAACTTGTCTTTTTATTAGAAAGCTCTATCTATATTGCATTAAGTCCACCCGATAGCTGGAATGGTGTAGCTGATATGTATCCATTTTCTTTCGGACTTTTCTATGAGACAGTACCAAAGCCAATCCAAGATACTCAATATAATGTACCTGATCCGGATGTGGCAGGAAATACCGAACTATACAAAGTACTCAATATTTGTGACTCGGTTAAACAAGGGTTTAAATTTGTTAAGGATAAGTCTGGTGACATCCCTAGTTCAACTTTAATTCTTTTTAATGAAAATATAACTGCTCAAACAATCCCAACTTCATTTTCAACTTCGGCTAGTTTGGGGGGTACCAACTATCCAGTCCTTTATATTAGAAACGAAGATTGGAATAAAGCAAAAACTATATTGCATGAATACGGACATGTTATTCAATCTTCGTTTGGTACAGTTCCTCCAGAAGCAGGAGGGTCCCATATCTTGGGAATAAGATATAATCCTCAATTAGCTTATTCAGAAGGATGAGGACATTTCTTTTCTGCGGCAGTTACTTCCAAGCCGGGAATTAATCCATCGTTTAATCTTTCATCCAATCCCCCTTATTCAGTGTCATACGGTCATTATTATACACCGTCAATTCAATTTGAAGGAAGTTGTGATGAAGTAATGATTGCCTCGTTTTTGTGGGAAATGTACACCAGCACAAGCAATAATTATGGTTATATGCATATGGCGATAAATCGCAAAAACAACAATTAAAAAGAGAAAATGTTATCTTAGAGTATTTGAGGATTAGCATGGAAAATATTTTTGAAGAAAAATACAGTAAAGAAATAATAGGGAATAATTCAACGTTTGATAGAGTAA
>JBDRSF010000043.1:0-2030 GCA_043825135.1 Candidatus Magasanikiibacteriota bacterium | reverse complement strand
CGGCAAAATGGCAAGAACCTTCTTGAAACACATTCGGGTGAATTCCAAGCAGGAACTTAAGGAAAGAATCCTGCTGGGGATTAATGAGATTAATGATTCTCCTGTCGTTCATCGCTGGAAGAAATTCGATTTCGCTCATGCCTTCTAATGTATATGTTTTGATGAAACGCTATACTAGGATGAACTGACGAGTTGCAACAGTTGGATGTTTCTCGCCAAAGTTTTCCTTTGCCGTCTTTAATGCTTCTTCCAGTAAGTCTCGTGCCTTTTCATATTTGCCCAATTTTTGATAAACAAATGCCAGGTTGTTCTGATAACATGCTACATTTGGATGTTTCTCGCCAGAGTTTTCCTTTGTTATCTTTAATGCTTTTTCCATTAAGTCTCGTGCTTTTTCATATTCGCCCAAATCAGAATAGACCTTAGCAAGCTTGGATTGACAAACTGCAACATTTGCTTCTTTCTTACCAAAGTTTTCCCGGACTGAATTGTATACTTTTTCCAATAAGTCTCGCTCCTTTTCATGTTCAACCAGTTTTTGATAGACATCGGCAAGGCGGGACTGACGAATTACACTTCTAAGACCTTTATCGCCATAGTATTCCAGATCAGACTTTAACGATTCTTCAAATAAATCTCGTGACTTTTCATATTCTCCCAAATCAGAATAGACCATCGCCAGATTGGATTGGCAATATGCAACATTTGGATGTTTCTCACCAAAGTTTTCTTTTGTTATCTTTAATGCTTCTTCCAGTAAATCACATGCCTTTTCATATTTCCCCAAATCCTTATAAACCATTGCTAGTTTATTTCGCAAGAGGGCTAAATCTGAATCTATTTTATTTGGGAATAATTCAATTATTGCAACACCATAAGGGATAAAAGAAATTTTTTCAATTGGATTATCTTTAGGATCATATCTACCTAATAAATTAATAACTGTATCAATTAAAGATCTAATTTCATTAATAGTGGTAAATTGTGACGTACGCCAAACATCATACAACACAGTGCGTAATCTATAACTTTCATTCTTTTTGTTTTTATGTAGAAACCCTGTACAATATAATCTCTTTAATTTGGTAGAAAAATTATCTTTCCAATCAAGTTTTTGAACTTGAAGTAAACTGTAAAGAAAATCATATTCAATGTCAATTGGAGGAAGAGCAGTAAATTGCTTTAAAATCCATCTTTCATGCTCATCTAACTTAATTACACTGAATATTTTTATAAGATACATTTTAATGTTCTTTATTATTTTGCCCATGAAAACTCCCTGTGGATATTTATTTTTATAAAATGTATGATTGTTATATGGTTAAAAAATGATCATTAAATTAAACTGGCCAAATCAATTTTTTGGTAGTTTCACTAACAATATCAATTAAAATATTTCTAAATGCTTCTAAAATGGGTTTGCTACATTTTGATAAAATCTTTTTAAATTTAATAGCAGCTATTTCGGTTTTTGGTGTTTCCTTTATAATCTCGTCAATACTTTTAGTCAAAACATCCTTTTCCTCAACTGAAATTCCTTCCAAATCATTTATTAATTCACGTGCAACTTGGAGTTTTGATTCTAACCAAGGATATGGTTTGCCACATTGATAGCAAAAGTGTTCTGCTTTATTGAGATATACTACACGACCACCTGACATAGACATAACGTCTTTAATATGTCTTCGTCCTCTTAAATCTGCTTTACAATGTGGACATTTTGTTATTAGAGGACTACCACATATATCACAGAATTTTTGATTTATTTGAGAATTTGATTGTACTGAGTCTGTTATAATGTGACCAATAATACAAACTTGAGCTGTGTCATTATAATCAGGCATATTTTACCCTTTCATGATATCTACTTTATATTTGATTTACCCACATAACATAATAGGAGTGTATCCGTAGTTGAGATAAAAAAATCACTCATGATTAATAATTGTCACCCATTTCTCAATTACGGATACACTTCTGTTGAACTGAGCCGCTTTGGTCATCTCTATGGGGATTCAATATTTTCCTTG
>JBDRSF010000042.1:0-9064 GCA_043825135.1 Candidatus Magasanikiibacteriota bacterium | reverse complement strand
TTTCCTAAAAATAAATTATTTAAAAAAATAAAATTAATATTTAAAATGTACGTGGTAAGAAAGATCCTTCACTACGTTCAGGATGACATAATCATATGAAAAACACAGGAAAAATATCCCAAATCATCGGTGTAGTAGCTGATGTAGAATTCAAGGAGAAAATACCAGAAATTTATACAGCTCTTGAAACTACCATGCCAAATGGTGGAATTTTAGTTTTGGAAGTGCAACAGCATCTTGGTTCTAACACTGTTCGTACTATTGCTATGAGTACTACAGATGGGCTAGAGCGTGGTGCTGAAGTGACTGATACAGGTGCTCCGATTTCTGTTCCAGTTGGTCCAGAGACTTTGGGTCGCATGTACAATGTAACTGGTAAAACCATTGACGGTAAAGGACCATCAAAGACTAAAAAACTTTATCCAATTCACAGACCAGCTCCAAGTTTTAAAGAACAATCTACTGAATCAGAAGTTCTGGAAACTGGTATCAAAGTTATTGACTTGTTCTGCCCATTTTTGAAAGGTGGAAAAGTTGGTTTATTTGGTGGTGCTGGTGTTGGTAAGACTGTTATTATTCAAGAACTTATAAGAAATATTGCATCTGAGCATGGTGGTTATTCTATGTTTGCAGGTGTAGGTGAACGTACTCGTGAGGGTAATGATTTGTACAGAGAAATGGAAGAATCTGGTGTACTTGATAAAACTGCTTTAGTTTTCGGACAAATGAATGAGCCACCAGGAGCCCGTGCTCGTGTTGCTCTTACAGCACTTGCTATGGCTGAATACTTTCGTGACGAAGAAGGAAAAGATTTGTTACTTTTTGTAGATAATATTTTCCGTTTTACTCAAGCTGGTTCAGAAGTATCTGCTTTGCTTGGTCGTATGCCTTCTGCTGTAGGTTATCAACCAACTCTAGCTACTGAGATGGGTAAGCTTCAAGAACGCATTACTTCTACTGACAAAGGTTCTATTACATCTGTACAAGCTGTGTATGTGCCAGCCGATGATTTGACTGATCCAGCTCCTGCCACTACTTTTGCTCATCTTGACTCTACTGTTGTGTTAAGTCGTTCATTGGCTGAACTTGGTATTTATCCTGCTGTTGATCCATTGGATTCTAGTTCAACAATTCTTGATCCAAATATAGTAGGTGCAGAACATTATCGCGTAGCTCGTGAAGTTCAACAAGTATTGCAAAAATATAAAGATTTACAAGATATTATTGCGATTTTAGGCATGGAAGAATTATCAGATGAAGATAAGACCACTGTAGCTCGTGCTCGTAAAATCCAAAAATTCCTATCACAACCTTTCCACGTAGCTGAAGTATTTACTGGTTCTCCTGGTACTTATGTAAAAGTAGCTGACACTGTAAAAGCTTTTGGTGAAATCCTAGACGGTAAACACGACGACAAACCAGAACAGGCTTTTTATATGAAGGGTGGGATTGACGATGTTTCTTAGTCTATCTCGATACTACACGAAGCCACGCCGATTAGGCGGGCGAAGTGAGTGAGAGATCTTTCGAAGCCAAAGAATAGTGGTTTCTAAATATCTCAAGTATCCCAATAAATTTATTCTCTGAAAGATCCCTGCGCCACCGCTAAAGCTTTAGGCGACACGCGGTCGTCGTCCATTTTCGTTCACGCTCAATGGTCTCGCTCGGGATTAACTTACAAATATGATAAAATTCAAGATTGCTACCCTAGAAAAAGTCGTATATGAAGATGAAATAAACCAAGTCTCCATCCCAACTACTTCTGGCGAAATTACAATCTTACCAAATCACATCCCACTTGTATCAGTTGTCCAAGCTGGTGAACTTAAGATTGTTGATAAAGATGGTGAACATGTTTTAGCTGTAGCCGGAGGTTTCCTAGAAGTACGCGATAATAATGAAATAGTAATCCTAGCTGACAATGCTGAACGTGCGGAAGAAATTGATTTAGAGCGTGCAGAACAAGCTCGTGAACGCGCTACCAAAGAACTTGAACAAGCCAAGAGCATGGAAAATGTTGACTTTGCTAAATTACAAGTTGTACTTGATAGGGAGATGAATAGAATTAGAGTGGGGAAGAAATACAAACGAACACGTAGCACATAACACGTATCATCCCGCCTTTGGGACGGGATCCCTGCCAGTGGCGGGACGTAACAAATACTTAAAAAATTCCCATTGACAAATGGGAGTTTTTTTGTTAGAGTAAAGTCAAATCAAAATCAATGGTAATACTTTTTATTGGGAAGGTGTAGGATGAAAACGGCAATCTTGGTAGTGACAGCGGATATACTTCCGCTTAGCTACCTCAAAATCCCTTTGAGGGAGTATCAAGACTATGATGTATCTCCTACTATAATTGGAGGGGGAAAGAGATACACACTTCGCACTTTCTACAAAAGAGAGGATATCTTCTGGGAAATAGTCGAACACGCCACCGATAAAATCTCGATCGGCGCACCCATCAGCTGGTTTCAAAGCCAGTATATACAGCAACATTTCGGCTTCAGGATTGAAGCCATAGAAGAATAGAGGTTAATTATGAAAAAATACATGCTTGTGATTGAAGAGGATGGTTTCATTGTCTTGAGCAATATGACTTCTCTTGACAGAGCTTCTGGATCTATGGTTATTTCTGTTCTAGGTCCACTTCGTGTGGAAATGGATAGTGCGGTCTGGACAGATCCACTCCATGGACGAGAAAAGGAAGTATTACGCTTCGCTTGGTCAAGTGATTACCAATGCGATACTTTTAAACCCGAGGACGGAGATTGGATAGGCTATCCATACTATGAATTTGCGAGAAGAATAAATGGTGGAAGAAAGGTCCAGCTTATTCCAATTACCAACTAAGGACAGGAGGAAATTTGCCCACGCACCATACGTGTATCATACAAAGCATTTGCGCTTTGTATGATCACAGGTGCGTGGGATTGTTCGTTTAGTGTCATTGTGCTTGCCTGCCGGTAGGCAGGTTAAGATTAGTGGACGTTATCCACACAAACCATTGTATTTTTATAAAAGCAGGAGTATAATATTGGCTATTATTAATTATCTTGAGGGAGCCAAAGCGACCGAAAGATCTTTCGTAGGATAAATATTTTGAATTACACATGAAAAATGTAGTCCAAAGTACTTACTCTTCGAAATATCCTTTGTCGGTCTCGAGACCTCCTCAGGATTAACTAAAACGTATGCAGAAAATAAAGACAATTCTACTGGTTGCAGTAGAGGTGGCAGTTGCTTCAACAGCTTTGCACTATTTGCGCGAAGCCTTAATGCACAGCCCTCATCATGAGATCAATACAGTCTTGCCAATTTTATTAGACATTGCTTTCTTGGCTGTCTTCGCCTCATTTGGTGGACGTCTTGCCAGAGTATTTGGTATCGCCCCAATGGCTGGAAAAATCGTCATGGGTATTATTGCTGGTCCAGCTTTGATTGGTGTTATTAGTCCCTATGCCATGGGTGTAGAAATTGCTCGTTTAGCTGGTGTTTTGTTTATTTTGTTTGAAGCTGGTCTTCATTTTGACTTAGAACTTTTAAAGAAAAATATTGGTATTGCCACAGCAGTTGCTGTTGGTGGTGTACTTATTCCACTTGTCTCATTTGCCGCACTTGGTCACTGTGTGATTGGTATGGAATGGCTACCCGCAATATTTTTAGGTGGTATTTTTACTGCCACATCAGTTGGCTTATCAGTAGAAGCTTTGAAAGCTGCTGGTAAGCTTGAAACCAATATGGGAAACCGTATTGTTGGTGCCGCTGTGATTGATGATATTTTAGGTGTTTTAGTTTTAACTGTACTTGCAAAATTATCCGCCGCTGGAGCTGTAGGTGCTCATGGTGAAGCTGGTGGACTTGATGTTATGACTCTTGTCTGGCTTGGAGTTTCTGTTATTGCCTTCTTTGGTGGTGCTTATGCTATGTGGAGTGCTGGTCTAGCCGACAAAGTTGCAAAATATCTAGATCGTCACTATTCCAACACTACTGGACCTTATACAAGATTTTTCTTTGGATCTCTAATGCTTGGTGGTACTCTTGCTGCTGTTGTTGGCTTGGAACCAGTATTAGGTGCTTTTGGTATTGGTGTAGTTTTATCAAAAGTTGACAATGAAATCAAACACGAAACTTGGGAAAAAATCGAAGGTTATATTCACATCTTTGTCGGAGGGTTTTTGGTCAGTATTGGTACTATGCTTTCCCGCGAAGCTATTATGAATCCAAAAGCTTGGCTTTGGGCAATTATTTTTACTATCCTTGCTTTGATTGGTAAATATCTTGTTAAATATTTATTCAAAGACAGACACGAAGGTCATCAAGTCGGTCTGGCTATGGCTATTCGTGGTGAAGTTGGTTTAGTTTTTGTAGCTGTTGCTATCTCTAATCATGTCCTAGACGATACTATGGCCGCCGCCTCACTTCTTGCTGTAATTCTTGTAACTGTAGTTGGTGCAATTCTATTTGAAAAAGCTGTGATGAAGGATACTGGTGTGAAGCCGAAACCATTGGGAAAAGCAATCTAAAATAAGGATTAAGGAATAAAGAATAAGGAATAAAAAAACAAAGCCCCGAGAAATCGGGGTTTTGTTTTTTGTTGGACAAAACTTTAATAATTATATACAATACTACTATAAATAATATTATCCTGATTTAGTTTATGGTGATTCTGAAAGGGATCCCTGCGCCACCGCTAAAGCTTTAGGCGACACGCGGTCGGCTTCGCTCGGGATGACAACGAAAAAAACTATGCCCCACAAATATTCCTCAGCATTAATCCGTTGTATAGATTTTCGCCTCACTTCCGCCATAGATAAATGGCTAGAAGAAAAGGGGATTATGGATGATTGTGATATTATATCTGTTGCTGGTGTAAGCAAAGCTATTGCAGAAGGTCAAAAATCAGAAGATGCTAAATTTATTTTGAAACAAATAAAAATATCAGTAAAATTACACCAAATCAAGACATTATATTTAATGCACCATACTGACTGTGGTGCCTATGGTGGACATAGTGCTTTTGAAAATCTGGAAGTTGAAAAGCAAAAATACGATGACGATATGCAAAAAACCAAAGGAATAATTAATAAAAAATTTCCCGATCTCAAAATTAAACTGTTTTTGGCCGAGATTTATGATGAGGATAATGTTCAAATAAAGGAAATTTAAAGATGAGAAGATATTGACAGTGCTTTTGTAAATATAGTATAATTAAACTATATGATAACTGACGAATTCCAACAAAAACACAATGATTTGGATAAAAATATTACACTCGGTGTTTTATTAGAATACACTGATGAATTTTTGATACCTAAGATGGATGAACTTATAACAGAAAGATTAAAAACATCTAATACGGAGATGGAAGAGAAAATAAGGAGATATAATGCAGAAATGGAAAATAAATTAAAAACTTTTATTGATAGGAGATTGTCTGATTATGTGACAGATATATTTAAAAAGTTAGAAAAGCATGATATTAAAGAAAAAGAATTCAAAGCTAAGATTGTTGAAATTATGCGTAGAAACAATTTGGCTAGTGGAGAAGAATTATCCTTTCTTGAGGGACTAATTCAAGGTAGTTACTAATTATCAAATTATCTCAGCCCAAGGCTGATCAGTCCTCTGGCTGATAATAAACAAATTTATGAATTGTCAAAAATGTGACATCGAACTAACCGAAGAAACCAAATGTTGCGATGGGAGTGCCTGTTGCAAAGGTTGTTGTGATTGTAAAGAAGAAACAAAAGAAGAAAAAAGCTGTGGTGACGGTGATTGCCATTGCAGTTAACTAGTAAACTTTAAACATACATATGGAAGACGAATTGATCTTCTGCTCCGAATGTGGAGCTGTATTACTCGAGGATGAGGTATGCCCTCGCTGTAATCGTTGTGGTGATTGTTGTGGTTGTTATGATACAGCTGACGAAGAAATAGACGATGAAACAACTAAAATCTAATAACAAAAAATCGTCAACACTTGACGATTTTTTGTTTTTATGCTAGTATAAAAACAGTTCATTTTAAACAATGCCACCAAGGAGTCAAAAAGATGTCCAAAATCGCAGCCGATCTTGCAACGTTCCGTTGCCCCAAGATTGGTGGCAACACTATCAAAAGAACTTGTCTGGCTGGTTGGCAGATGGCCAATGATCTAGACAAACCAAACCCCAGTCATCCTTGCTTTGAGTGTGACAGAGGTGGAACTCTCAAGCAAAAATTTGACAGGACAACCCAGAAAGCAAGGCAAAAAAGAAACAAGAAAAAAAGTCCTGACCAACCATACTATTTTGACCCGCCACGCCCTCCGATACTTTCACACCAGCCTGAAGACCAGAAACTCCACCTTGACGACACCTTTCGGTGTAAAAAAAAGAAAAAACCAGTGTGTTTCGGAGTCTGCATCACCGATTATTTCAAGGCCAGTGCGGGGAATCTTAAAATACTACCCCCAAACCTCAAGGAGTGTCACTTTTGCCGTCTTGGTGCTATGCACCGCCGGCAATACTCCGAAAATGGTTTTCGGGGCCTCCTAGATGACTAAGGAGAACATGGGTTTTCGCGGTCACCCATAACAACGACCGCTCCACTATTATCAATACCGTCATAATTTGGCGGTTTTTTGTTTTTGTGTTATGCTAAAGTCAAGGAGGTAGATAAACATGGCTTTTAAACAGGAAGACAGCATAAATGTTGAGAGAGAATTTTATTGTAAAAACAGAGGAAAGAAAGTAACCTACAGACAATGTATTAGAACTTGGTCAGAGATGGCAGCAATTGGAGTAAGAAAAAACAGGTGTTGGGGTTGTAAAGAAGGAGAAAAAAACAGACAAGATTATAGTTATGGAAAATTCCATGGGCTTATCTAGGGTTTTCGCGGTCACCCATTTCCAAAGCACCGCCCCAATCAATATCAGTACCATCCTAATAAGGATGGTTTTATTTTATATTAAAAAATGCTATAATTAAAAAAAAGAGGGGAATTTTATCAGGCGCACTGTAACATTTTGGCTAAAACTACGTCTTCTATTATATAACCCGCCAAAACAGCGGGTTTATGGTATTGTCTGCGCAAATATTTTATAAATCAGCGTAGATCCGTGTTATATGCAAAAAACAACAAAACAAACGCTAAAAACCTATTGGCAACACACCAAGGGCAACAGATTTATTATGTTTGTTGTCATTTTTGCGTTAATAGGCGTCGGTATTGTAAATGTTTCAATCCCACTATTTTTTAAAAGTTTTTTTGATATTTTAACTCTCGGCGAAGAAGGTACAAATATTTTAGTTGGAAAACTTATTAATCTTTTATTTATAATTGCTGGTTTAGAACTTCTGCAGTGGGCTTTTTGGCGTATAGCTACTTTTACTTCAGCATTTTTTCAACCCAAAATAATGGCTAAGTTGGCCAATACTTGCTTTGCTAATTTACATCTTCATTCTTATTCATATTTTAATAATAATTTTATTGGCTCACTAGTAAAAAAGGTGAACCGTTTTGTATATGCTTTTGAACGTATTATTGATAGAATATTTTGGAATTTAATAGGTCTTTTTGTAAATGTAACTTTGATTGTTGTAGTATTATTTATCAAAAGTCCAATTCTAGGAACATTTTTACTTATTTGGCTTATTGTTTTTATTGTTATTAATAGTCTTTTGGCTAATTACCGTTTTAAATTTGATTTAGAAAGAAATCAAGTTGAATCAAAATCTTCTGGAATTTTAGCTGACACACTTACTAATCACGTTAATGTAAAACTTTTTTGTGGTTTAGATAGGGAAAAATTAAATTTTGCTAAAATACAAGATAGGGTTAGAGAATTAAGACAAAAGGTTTGGAATATTGAAAACTTTTTTGAAGCAGCCCAGGGTTTACTAACTATAATTTTAGAAGTTGGTTTAATTTATGTTGGAATAAGATTGTGGCAGGTAGGCAAATTTACTGTTGGTGATTTTGTTTTACTTCAGAGCTATATGTTAATTGTATTTATGAGAATTTGGGATTTTGGCCGGGTGATCAGAAATATTTATCAGGATTTATCTGAGGCAGAGGAAATGACACAAATTTTCAATACCCCACATGAAATTATTAATAGCAAATCTGCCAAGGATATAAAAGTCAAAAAAGGTAAAATTGAATTTCAGGATGTTGTATTTAGTTACAAACAAACTAGAAAAGTTTTAAAGGATTTTAATTTGAAAATTAAAGCTGGTGAACGAGTTGCATTAGTTGGTCCTTCTGGTGCGGGTAAAACAACTGTGACTAGATTATTGCTTCGCTTACATGACATTGATAGAGGAAAAATTTTGATTGATGATCAAAATATTATCAAAGTAACTTTAGAGTCCTTGTGGCAAAATGTTTCTTTGGTACCACAAGATCCAATTTTGTTTCATCGCACTCTAATTGAAAATATTCGTTATGGCAAACCAGAGGCAACTGATGACGAAGTATTCAAAGCGGCCGGCCAAGCCCATTGTGATAAATTTATTGATGATCTGCCTGATAAATATAATACCTATGTTGGTGAGCGCGGTGTGAAGCTATCAGGCGGTGAACGCCAACGTGTCGCCATCGCCCGAGCTATTTTACGTAATGCACCTATCTTAGTTTTAGATGAGGCGACTTCAAGTTTAGATTCAGAATCAGAACATTTGATTCAAGACGCACTTGATAACTTAATGAAGAAAAAAACCGTCATAGTCATTGCCCATCGTCTTTCTACTATTATGAAAATGGATAGAATCATTGTCATTGACGAAGGCGGAATTGTAGAGCAGGGGACACATCAGCAATTATTGCAAAAGAAAGGTGGAATCTACAAGAAGCTGTGGAAATATCAGGCTGGGGGGTTTATTTCGTAGAAAAGCTCTCCCCCTATCAGGGGGAGCCGACACGTAGTGACGGAGGGGGTCTGCCGGAGCTGTAGAGTTTGTATTATTTATTTAGTATCTAAGTGGGTTATTAATACGCAAATAAAGCTTAAAATTTTAAATCTTTCTTCTAGCTTCTCCAGACCCCCTCACCGACTGGCGTCGTGTGCTCCCCCTGATA
>JBDRSF010000041.1:0-7233 GCA_043825135.1 Candidatus Magasanikiibacteriota bacterium | reverse complement strand
TTATCTTCCAAACCTTCTACAGAGTCAATTCTAACAGCATGAATACCATAGGCATTTGCGATCTTTAGAGAATCTGGACACCACACCCCACTCTCAGGACCCTCGCCAATCATCCTTCCTTCCATATAATTATTTTGAGTATGCCGTATCAATAAATACCCATTATTGTTGAAAATAAAAAGTTTGATGGGTAAATTATAATGTTTAATAGTGGCTAATTCCTGTAAATTCATTTGCAAACTTCCATCCCCCGTAATCACTATAGTTGTTTTCCTATCATTTGCCTCGCAAGCACCTAGCCCAGCAGCCCAATAACCCATAGAAGAAATACCTCCAGTAGTCAAAAACTTTTGTCCCTCTTTTATTTTCCAAGTTTGAGAAACTACATGAAAACAAGAACCTGTATCAAGCAAAACCGATGCATCTTTTGGAGCCAATTGGGATAATTTATCTGAAAAATAATAGGAATTTACAGGTTTCTCATTTTTGTATTCCGGTAAAACAACAGGATACTTTTCTTTCCAATAATTACATCGCTTAACCCAATCATCATACTTAGGTAAATTAATCTTCTCTAATTCTTTATTTATTTTTTCAAGAAATTTTTTGGCATCTATTTTCAGTTTTAAATCAATCTCAAGATCCGGCTTATCTAGTTCTTTTTGATCAATATCTACCACAATTTTTTTGGCATTTCTTGCAAAATCTTTTGAATTATACCCAATCAGAGGAGTTGCGAGTCTACAACCTACAACCAATAATAGATCAGCATTTTGAACAGCAAAATTTGCAGATCTTTCTCCATAAGTTCCCGGACGACCCACATAAAGAGGGTGATTACTATTTATCAAATCAATACCTAATCTTGATGTCAAGATAGGAATATTGGCATTATTTACAAAATCAAGCAATTCTGTTTCACCACCTGATAGCTTTACCCCCTGCCCCGCCAAAACAATGGGCCTCTTAGAATTTTTCAAAAATTCAACAACCTTACCAATATCTTCCGCATTTATAATTTCTTCACTTCCCTGCTCATTAAATTCTCTAAGATATCCCTCTGGAACATTTGCCCTTTGTATATCAATAGGGACATCAATCCAAACAGGACCCGGACGACCACTTGTTGCCAAATAATAAGCTTTTTGCAAATAATACAAGATATTTTCTGGATTATCCACCGTTATAAAATATTTAACAGCACTTTCCACCAGGGGTTTAATATTTATACCCTGCACCCCATATTGTCTTATACCTGTTTTGACTTGGTATTTAACATAAGACAAATTAGACTGCCCTGATACAACGATCATGGGAGAAGAATCGGTCCAACCACCAACCACACCATTCATAACATTCACAGCACCTGGTCCGGCTGTAACCAAAGCCACTGCAGGTTTATTTTTTATTCTTCCATAAGCCTCCGCAGCCATGCCTGCACTCTGTTCATGATGAGTACAAATGTATTTCATTTTTTTGTTTCTAAAAACCGCATCATTCAAAAACATTGCCTGCCCCCCTGTAACCATAAAAACCCTATTCACTCCTTTTTCAGATAAAAATTTAAAAATGTAATCTGCTACTATCATAACTATTTTTTATTGGATAATTCTATTGCTATTTCTGTAATCATATCCTCTTGTCCCCCGACAATTTTTCTTTTCCCAGCTTCCACATAAATATCTCTAGCGTCAACTCCATATTTTTCTGCGGCTCGTTTTATTGGTAATGCATAAAGTGAAAACACCCCAGTCAAACCACCCATCAAACCAATAGAATCAATCTCCTGTGGTTTGATCATTATTTTTGTTACCACTTTTTCACTAACATCCATTATTTTGTATAAATCAACTCCTGTTTCAACATTCATTTTCTTTAAAACCGTTATAACCGCTTCAAGCTGACAATTTCCAACCCCAGCCCCAAATCCACGTACCGTACCATCTATGATAGTGGCACCATTTTCAAGAGCGACAAGAGAATTAGAAACCGCAATACCCAGATTATTATGGGCATGAAAGCCAACGGGTATAGACAAATTTTGTACTAAATGACTTATAGTTTCGGAAACCATGTCTGGAGTTGAAGCGCCGGCTGAATCCATAATTATTAGCCCTTGTGCCCCATACGACTGCATTTTTAAAGCCTCTTCCAAGAGCCTTTCTTTAGTGGTCATGTGATACATCATGAGAACAGCGTAGACTTCTTTACCAGCCTCCGCAATATATTTAATATATTGCTGGGTAACGTCTGCTTCAGTACAATGAGTAGCAACACAAACTAAATCCACTCCCAACTTAAGAGCCGGTTCTAAATCATCGGCTATAGTAGCAAACCCTGGTATCATAAATATTCCCAGACGTGTTTTTTTGAGAACTTTCCGAGCAATAGAAATTCCGTCTAGATCATTGACGGCGGAAAATCCAACCAAATGCGAGGATCCACCAATTCCATTTCCATGTCCAATAATTACAGTATACAATCCAGCGTCATCTATACCTTCACAATATTCACGAATTTGATCAGCGCTTATTTTATGAGAGACAGCATGAGATCCGTCTCGTAATGTAGAATCAAAAAAACTAATCATAAAAAATTATTGTTTTAAAATACGTCTAGCATAGTCTTCTGCTACACGCACTGCTGCACAGGTAATTATATCTAAATTACCAGCATATGGTGGAAGAAAATCACCACTTCCAACCACTTGCAGAGTTATTACTACCCTACCATTATCCAGTACGGGGCCGTATGTTACCTCGTAACCTGGCACATAACTTCGTATGAGCTCAGCCATTCTCTCGATTTTTTCCCTAAGCAATTCAATATCAGGATTAGGGATGCTGGCATAAATAGTATTGTGCATTAATACAGGTGGTTCAGCCGGATTAAAAACTAAGATAGCTTTTGCCCTTGAAACACCGGAAAATTCTTCTAATGCTCTTTTGGTGGTCTGCATATATTCTTCTATATTTGTGCGAGTTCCAGAACCAGCAGACTTAGAGGATATACTCCCCACTATTTCAATATATGTTGTTTGAGGTTGGGTTTCCATAATAACTTTAGCCATAGGAACACATGCTTGCCCCCCACAAGTAACCAAATTAACATTTAAAGAGGATAGCGCTTCATTAGTATTAAGAACAGGGATACACATAGTACCAATTCTTGATGGGGTCAAATCAATTACAAATTTTCCTAAGCTTTTTAAAATGGGTGCATGTACCATATGAGTCTCGGCTGAGGTTGCATCAAAAACTATTTCACAACAATCAGGATTATCTTCAATTGCTTGAATTGAATCAACAGAAACAGGCACACCAAGTTTCTGAGCTCGCTTAATTCCTTCAGATTCTAGATTTCTTCCAGTAAACAAACCGCATTCCAAAACATCGGATTTTAATATCTTAAAAAGTAAGTCACTTCCTATATTTCCCGTACCAATAATAGCCACTTTAATTTTATTTTTTATTTGCATAATTCTTTTATAACATCAACCACGACTTCTTCAGACAAACCGGCTTGTGTGCGTAAAAAATCTTGTCTACCAATAACTGATAAATATTTATCATGTAAACCAAGACGTCGAAACGGTACTGCCAAGCCATTATCTGCTAACACTTCTGCAACAGCAGAACCTAGCCCACCGATAATACTGTGTTCCTCAAGTGTAATTATGGCTACTCGTGTACGTGCGCGATCCATGATTATTTCTTTATCAAGAGGCTTGAGAGTATGCATATGAATAACTTCTGCTTGAATACCACTTTTTTCGAGATTAGCTGATGCCGAAAGGGCAACATCAGTGATAGCACCAATGGAAAAAATAGTTACTTGCGAACCATTTTTCAAGACCGAACCAATACCTATTTGAGGGGGTGATATTTGCTCAACAAGCGCTTTTTCGCCACCACGATTCAACCGGATATACCAGGGCCCTTTAGTATTTAAAATTTGTTCAAAAAGCTGACCAGCTTCAAGAGGATCAGACATGGCCACAACTTTCATATTTGGCAAGGATCGCATTATGGCCAAATCTTCAAGCCCATAATGTGTCGTACCGAGTGTACCATAAGCAAAACCACCACCCACACCAATAATTGTCACGTCAAGATTTTGGTAACACACATCAACTCTAACCTGTTCAAAACAGCGCATCGTAACAAAAGGTATAATACTGTACACAAAAACTTTTTTTCCAGCTAAAGCCAATCCAGCAGCCACACTCATCATATTTTGTTCTGCAATACCTGCATTAATGACTTGGTCTGGCAACTCAGACTGAAAATCTTCCAAAACTGAATATCCCAAATCACCTGTTAAAAAATATATCTTTATTTTTTCGGGCAGCCTTATGAATTATATTAACAATCGTATTTCTCATATATTAGAATCAATTTCAATAATAGCAGATTGTAATTGCTCTTCTGTAGGGCTTTTATAATGCCATTCAATTTTATCTTCCATCCAGGACACTCCTTTTCCCTTGATAGTGTGGGCAATAATTACTAAAGGTTTTGAGGAATTACGCTCGCTATGACTATATGTTAAAACTTCCTGCAACGCATCATAACTATGACCGTCAACCTCCATGGTCTCCCAACCGAATGCCTGCCAACGTTCAGCCATATTGCTCATATCCATAATATCGGCAGTATAACCCAGACCTTGTTGTTTGTTACAATCAATAATCGCAGTTATTTTACCTAATTTGAAATGGCTACAAAAAGAAGCTGCCTCCCAGACAGATCCTTCATTACACTCTCCATCGCCAAGCAGACAATAAAAATTTCTTTTATTCATTTTATTTGCCAAAGCAAAACCTGCTATCAAAGACAAACCATGCCCAAGTGAGCCTGATGTTGCTTCTATTCCCGGTGCTGTTCCTTTTATAACATGTCCGGCAAGTCTAGAACCGTCCAAAGCATAGGTATCCAGAAGTTCTTGGGAAATAAAGCCATTTACTGACAAAGTAGCATAAAGAGCAGCCACGGCATGGCCTTTGCTAAGAATAAAGATATCGCGATTTAGATCTTCAGGAGAAGAAATTGATAAAATATTTTTATACAAAACCGTTAAAATATCAACAATACTAAAACAAGAACCAATATGGGAACTGTTGGTCTTGGATATTATTTTTAAAATAATTTTTCTAATTTTTTTTGCTTCAAGTGCCAATTCCGCTGAAGTCATATGGTTTACAAAAACAGATTACTTATTTTTCACTCAAAATTTAAAAATTATTGGCATCTAGTTCAGCACGAGCCATAATTTCTACCAACTCCAGAAAGCTCGTCTTTGGCTTCCATCCTAATTTTTCCCGTGCCTTAGTAGGATCACCAATCAATTCATCCACTTCTGCTGGCCGAAAATATTTTGCATCAATTTCAATCAATGTTTTTCCAGTTTTTTTGTCTACACCCTTTTCTCCCAATCCACTACCCTGCCACTCAATCTCAAAATCAAAAAACTTAGCTGCAACTTCAGCAAATTCACGAACACTATGATTTTCTCCCGTAGCAATTACAAAATCCTCTGGTTTGTCTCGCTGAAGCATAAGCCACATTGCCTCTACATAGTCCTTTGCATATCCCCAATCGCGCTTCGCATCCAAATTTCCCAAATACAGTTTTTCTTGTTTTCCTAATTTAATTCTTGCTAATGCATGGATTATTTTTTTTGTTACAAATGTTCCACCCCTACGTGGAGATTCATGATTAAATAAAATTCCATTACAAGCAAATATATTATAACTCTCACGATAATTCGTAGTTATCCAATGGGCATACACTTTGGCACAGGCATAAGGACTCCTAGGATAAAAGGGGGTTGTTTCTTTTTGGGGAACCTCTCTTACTTTACCAAACATTTCGCTAGTGCCTGCTTGATAAAATTTTACATCCATTTCTTGATCCCTTATAGCATCAAGTAATCGCAAAGTTCCCAAACCATCTGTATCACCAGTATAAACCGGCAATTCAAAACTAACTTTCACATGACTCTGGGCACCAAGATTATATATTTCATCTGGTTTTACCTTATCTAAAATACGATCAACATTACTACCATCTGTTAAATCTCCATAATGCAAAAACAAGCGAACATTCTTTTCGTGAGGATCACGGTAAATATGGTCAATTCTATCAGTATTAAAAGAACTGGAACGACGAATTATTCCGTGTACCTCATATCCTTTTTCCAACAAAAATTCTGCCAAATAAGATCCATCTTGGCCAGTAATACCTGTGATTAATGCTTTTTTTCTTTCAGAGGCAGATCCGCCTTTTGCGGACTTTTTTTCACTCATATAATATTTATACAAAAGTTAAAAAGTATATAAAATTACTAAAGTTATATATGGCTATTTTGAATTGATTTCTCTCATATTTTAGCAAAAAATTAATAATATTGCAACTATAGCAAAATAATTCAATAGCATTATTATAGCAGATAGTGTCAATAGGTGTCAAATGGTGTCAAATATTGATAAAAAAGACTTTTGTTAAGTTAATTCACCTTTTTTATGTATAAAACCAAAAAACCACTTAGATTAGTGATTTTAAAAAAACAATGATTCATTTTATCTATTTTCCTTATTCATATAATAATTCCCTTCAATAAACACAGATTGAAAATCCCTCTCAAATTGCCTAATACAATCAGTAAATTTATTTTTTTCCTCCTCTATCTTCCATTCTGGAATCTTGTATTTTATCAAACCTTCTTTTCCGTTATCCAACAAATCAAAAGTGTAAAAATTAGCACCTTGAGAGAGCCATAGAGAATCACAATCTGATTCCCATTTTTTGAGGACAATTACTAGTTTATTACCCTCTGCATCTATAGCGACAAGAACAAATGATGTGTCCTTACCACGTTCTTCATTCTTATGGAAATACAACTCTCCAAATTTTCTCATTAAGACATCATATATAAACAAAGCTTGCCCTTCTCCTTCACCATCTTTGTCAACTTTGGAAACAAAGTAGATTTCATTACCAACTTTCAAAATATTTTCAGGATTTAATTTGGCCTCGCTGAGCTTTTTAATAAAAATTTTTGATTCAGTTTCCTCAACAGTTTCTAGTAAAATTGGAAAACCATCCTTATTACGAACAAAATCAATGTATTCTTCAACATACTCTGTTCTCTTTTCTTCTATCAAATTTTTATTGGGTATAATTACGACTCCTTTATTTTTATCAAAAATAAAAAAATATAAAACTACTGCCA
>JBDRSF010000040.1:0-11945 GCA_043825135.1 Candidatus Magasanikiibacteriota bacterium | reverse complement strand
TCAGACTACAAACAGTTGGATCCTAACGGAGCCAGTGTAATGAATTATAATAAAGCGTCATTTCATAAGAACAGACAATTTAAAGTAATGTTCAAGGTCTTAAAATACAGAGATTAGTACCACCGAATTTACCATTAAGCCATATATATTATAAATCTTAGACCATACCATAGTACATACTATGGTATGGTCTATTTTTTGTTAGATTTACTTATGCGTTTTATGCTCAAGGTAGATTCGTTTTTCAACAAAAAAGGTTTGAGTTGCATATTAACTAAGGCATGTTTGTGTCGTGTTATGTGTTAAGTGGGTCGTGTTCACAGGGGGGTGGACAACCCCTCTTGACGTAATTTGACTAATATTGTAAAATAAGCACCACTATTATATTAGAATTATTACATGAAAAAGAATAACACCAAATCACAAATTAGAGCAAGGTTACGTTGGGGGGTTGTTGGAATACTCGCGCTTATGTTATTTGCGGGTTTTTTTGATGCCCCAGTGTTTTTTAATAGGGGAATAAACAAGGTCAATGATGTTACTCATCTTGGTTTACCAACCATTCCAGAAAAAGAATTTAATTTGGGCCTAGATCTACAAGGTGGTGCTCATTTAGTTTATCAAGCTGATACAACTAATTTACAAGGTGAAGAGCGTGGTCCTTCGGTGGAAGGTGTGAGAGATGTAATTGAGCGTCGTATAAATGGTATTGGTGTTAGTGAGCCAGTAGTTCAGACAACCAAGGTGGGTGATGATTATCGTATTATTGTTGAATTGCCTGGTGTTACTGACATTAATGAGGCTATTACCATGATTGGTGAAACGCCAATTTTGGAATTTAAAGAGCAAAATAATGAACCAGAGAGAGAATTGAATGCCGAAGAAAGAAAAGAATTGGATGATTATAACAAAGAAGCTGATAAAAAAATAAATGAAGTTTTACAAAAAATAAATAGTGGAAATGATTTTACCGCTTTGGTAAGTGAATACTCCGAAGATGAACTCAGTAAACAAAACAGTGGTTACATGAATTTTGTAGGTGTTAGTTCACCTTATCCAGAATTATATAATTGGGCTGAATCAATTGAACAGAATCAGGTTAGTCAAATTATTAATTCATACGAAGGTTATAATATTTTGAAGCGTGGTACTGAGCGTGATGGAGATATTCAAGTTTCTGCTAGTCATATTTTAATCTGTTATTTGGGTGCTCAAGGTTGTGATTCTCCAGTTTATACTAAAAAAGAAGCCCTAGAAAAAGCTCAGGAGATTTATGATCAGGCCAATGCTGATAATTTTGCTGATTTAGCCAAAGAATATTCAACTGATTATTCTAACAAAGATAATGGCGGACAATTGGGAAGTTTTGGCAAAGGTATGATGGTACTGGAATTTGAAGAACCAGTTTTCAATGCCCAGGTTGGTCAGATTATTGGGCCAGTTGAAACTGTTTTTGGTTATCATGTTATTTATAAGACTGATGAATCAACCACCAAAGAATACGAGTTATGGCGCATATTGGTAAGAACAAAAAAAGAAACAGATATTTTACCCCCACAAGAACTATGGAAAAGCACTCAGCTATCTGGTAAACAATTGGATCGATCTGAGGTGGTAAGTGATCCCCAGACTGGATCTGTTCAGGTTTCTCTGGCTTTTGATAGCGAGGGTAAAGATTTATTTAAAGACATTACAACTAGAAATGTTGGTTTACCAGTTGCTATATTTTTGGATGGTCAACCAATTAGTATTCCAACAGTTAACGAGCCAATTACTGATGGTAGAGCAGTTATTTCTGGATCATTCAATATTCAAGAAGCGAGATTATTATCACAAAGACTTAATGCTGGTGCCTTACCAGTACCAATTGAACTGATCGCTCAACAAAGTGTTGGGGCTACGCTTGGCGCCAAATCATTATCTACGAGTCTAAAAGCAGGTATATTTGGTATTATTCTAGTCATGATATTTATGTTTTTTTATTATCGTTTACCAGGTTTACTATCTGTTATATCTCTTACTCTCTATATTTTTCTAACTCTAGCTGTATTCAAAATAATTGGCGTAACCCTTACCCTAGCTGGTATTGCTGGCTTTATTTTATCAATTGGTATGGCGGTGGATGCTAATGTACTTATTTTTGAACGATTGAAAGAAGAATTAAAAGAAGGTAAAAGCCTAAAAGCAGCAGTAGAAGAAGGCTTCTTACGCGCTTGGACTTCTATTCGTGATGGTAATATTTCTACTTTGATTACCTGTGTGTTGCTAATCTGGTTTGGTAGTAGTTTTGTTCAGGGTTTTGCTGTCACATTGGCAATTGGTATTTTGATCTCAATGTTTTCCGCAATCACAATTACTCGCGTTATGTTAAGATTTATTGTACCTTGGTTTAAGGAAAAAGGTAATTGGATGTTTTTAGGCTTTAAAAAATAACAAGTGTTTATGATAAATTTAATTAAAAATAAAAAAATTCCTTTCATAATTTCTGGAGTTTTATTTCTGGTTAGTTTGATCTTGGTTTTTACTATTGGTTTACGTCCCGGAATTGATTTTACTGGTGGGTCACTTATGGAAGTTAGCTATGAAACTAATCGTCCATCAGTTCAGCAGGTGAAAGATAGTTTATCTGAATTAAGTATTAATTTAGGAGAACCAGTTATTCAACCTTCAGAAGAGAGCGGAATGATTATAAGAGTTAAATTTATAAACGAAGAAGAACACCAACAAATTTTGGCCAATCTACGCAATAGTTTTGAAACCGAAGAAAATAAAGTTCTAGAGCAAAGAATTGAAACCATTGGTCCAGCCATTAGTTCTCATCTTAAAAGCCGGGCAGTTTATGCAGTTATTGCTGTGGTGATTGTTATTATTGCTTATGTTGCTTATGCTTTTCGTAAAGTATCAAAGCCAGTTCAATCTTGGAAATACGGTATATCAGCGGTTATCGCTTTGATACATGATGTTACTATTACAATGGGTATTTTTGTTTTATTGGGCAAATATATAAATGTTGAGGTGGGAATTCCTTTTGTGGTGGCACTTTTGACCATCCTTGGTTATTCTGTCAATGATACAATTGTTGTATTTGATCGTGTACGCGAAAATTTGATAAAGCGTAGTGCTGATAATTTTTCAGAAATGGTTAATTTGGGTGTAAATCAAACTATTCTTCGTTCTATCAATACTTCTGTGACTACTTTAGTTGTCTTGTTTGCTTTATTTTTATTCGGCGGAGAATCAATCAAATATTTTGCTCTGGCTCTCATTGTTGGTATTGCCTCTGGTACCTACTCTTCAATTTTCTTAGCCAGTCCGTTGCTGGTAGTTTGGGAAGAATTGACACATAGGAGAAGTTAGTTTTTGTTTTAAAAATGATAACCCCCTTTCAGGGGTTTTTTATTTGTGGTATAATATGAAAAAGGCCTGAAATGCTTGAAAGGCCTGAAATGCTTGAAAGGCCTTTTGTGATTTTTACTTTTTAATTATGCAGGATTACCATGATTTATTAGTTTGGAAGCGGGCAATGGAATTTGTGAAATTAGTTTATCGTTTAACATTATTATTTCCAAAAGATGAGCTATATGGATTAGTAAGTCAATTACGTAGAGCCTCTGTTTCTGTGGTAGCAAACATAGTAGAAGGTAGAGGTAAGTCAACCGATAAAGATTTTTTGAAATTTCTATACATATCAAAAGGCTCATTAAATGAGTGTCAATTATATTTTGAATTAGCCTTAGAATTGGATTTTATAAATAAAGAACAATTTGACTATATAGAAAATAAACGAGGAGAAGTTGGTTTTTTGCTTTATAAATTAATTAAAACGTTGGAAAAAGAAAATGCTGATTAAATTTAAGCATTTCAAGCCTTTCAGGCCTTTCCAGCTTTTCAAGCATTTTAGTTATGTCTGATAAATTCATTCGTCATTTAATCTCACTTGTGGGTATGTTAGTTTGCCTATTAGCCTGGTGGTCAGGGTATGTCTCTGCTCAGTCTGGCTGGTGGTGGACTGTGTTAGGTGTAATAGTAATATATGTAGTTATATATAAGTTAGTTGAAGTTTAACATATGGACTTTGGTTTGTATTCAATAAGTTTAAATTTTGAAAATATCTCAGATTTTTTTGCCCAAGGTACTGGGGAAGTAATTTTTGGTTTGTTTGTAATATTTGGCTGGGTTATAATTGCCAGTCTTTTATTGACTATTGGAATCAGATTTTATCGCGATTATAGAGAAAATAAATATACAGCTGATTGGAAGTGGGTAGTTTTGGCAATTGACATTCCAGCTCTTAATATTCAGACACCAAAGGCAGTAGAACAGATGTTTGCCCATTTAGCGGGTGCATTTGATCAACCGGATATTGCCAATGCTTTTCGTGGTGGTTATAAACAGCGTTGGTTTAGTTTGGAAATTATAAGTATCGGTGGTTATATTCAATTTTTAATTAGAACGGAAGAGAAATTTCGTGATTTGGTAGAAACATCCATATATGCACAATATCCTGAGGCCGAGGTTATTGAAGTAGAGGATTATGTTACGGCTGTTCCAGATAAATTTCCTGATAATGATTATGATATTTGGGCATCGGATTTTGGCTTGTCTGAAAACGATGCATACCCAATTAGGTTTTATGGTGAATTTGAACATAGTATTTCTAAAGACACTGTTTTGAAAGATCCAATGGGAACATTTCTGGAAAGTTTTTCTAGAATTGGCTCGGGTGAGCAGATGTGGTTTCAAATTATAATTGAACCAACATCTAATGATTGGAAAGAAAAAGCAATTCAGAAAATTAGAGAAATGATGGGAGATGAATCTTCCTCCAAAGGTATTTTTCCAGCTTTTAAATTTGAAGAATTAGGCAAGAGCTGGAGTGAATTAAACTCTCAATTATTAGGTAGTCCCTCGGCTGAAGGGGAAGAAAGTTCTATTAAGGAGAAGACGAAGAAAAACATGTTGGATATAACACCAGGGCAGTCAAAATTAATAGCTGGGATGGAAGAAAAAATTAGTAAGATTGGCTTTAAAACTAAAATGCGTGGAGTATATATAGCTCGTAAAGAAGTTTTTAGACCAGAACGAGGAGTTAACGCCATGATTGGTGCCATCAATCAATTTAATGTTCCTAGTTCTAACTCAATTGTGCCGAATTTCGGTATTAGCGCTTCTTATTTTTTAAAAGATAAAAGAATTATTTATAGAAAAAATTTATTAATGAAGGCTTATAAAAAGCGAAAGTTAAAAGTTGGTAGTAATCCTTTTATATTAAATACTGAAGAGTTGGCCACAGTTTGGCACTTTCCAATGTCGCATGTTAAAACGCCACTTTTACAAAAATCTCAAGCAAAATCTTCTGAACCGCCATCTGGTTTGCCAGTTGAATTTATTGCAGATATTTTTGAACCTCAGATTCCAACACTAAAAGAAAAGAAAAAAACATCTGGTTATATGACTGATGCTGGATATATGTCGGGAGATGAGGATGTGAAGTTTGGATAGATTGAAAGGAATAAGGAGTAAGGAATAAGGAATAAGGAATAAGGAATAGGTATACAAAACACACAAAAATCGGCTTTTTAGCCGATTTTTAGTACTTTTTGGTACTAGCTAATATGTATTATAGCACATTTTGGAGGTTTTGTCAATAGTATGGTTATTTCTAGGAGTGACCTACGACCCGAGGGAGTAGGTTAATTAGAAGCAATGATGCGCGGATAACGCACTCCTTTGGTCGTGCGTCACTCCTGTGAAGTTATCTAGGTGTTTTTATGTTTAGGTCGTAGACCGTGTGTTTAGATGTTTATATGTGTAAAAAATTTGAAGCTTGTCATTTTCGTTTAAATAGGCTATTATTACTATATAAACATAGAAAAATATATGGGCGATGAAGTTCAACAAATTAAAGAAAAAATTGATGTAGCTGAGTTAGTTGGAGAATATGTCCAGCTAAAGCAGGCGGGGATTAATAAAAAGGGTTGTTGCCCTTTTCATAATGAGAAGACCCCGTCTTTTATGGTAAATAGTGAGCGTCAGAGCTGGCATTGTTTTGGTTGTGGGAAAGGCGGAGATATCTTTACATTTATAGAAGAAATAGAGGGGATGGATTTTAGAGAAGCTTTAAAATATTTGGCTAATCGGGCTGGGGTACAACTTACAACTTATAAGTCAGATGTGGATTCCAGTCAAAAGAATCGTTTAAAAGAAATTAATGTTGAGGCTAGTCGTTTTTTTCATAATTTTTTAATAAAAATGCCAGCGTCAAAATTGGCTTTAGATTATTTAAAAAATAGGGGACTAACAGATGAAACAATTGAAGAATGGAGAATTGGTTTTGTACCAGAGCAGTGGGATTTGTTAACGCAATATTTATTAAAAAAAGGACATAGTATTGATGACTTGGTTGCTTCTGGTCTTACTATTAAACGTGACCCTTCGGCTCCTTCCAGTCGCTCAGGGCAGGCGGATAATTTCAAGATGCACGGGTTTTATGATAGATTTAGAGGAAGAATTATGTTTCCAATTTGGGATGTACATGGTGATGTGGTTGGATTTACTGGCCGAGTGTTGGTTGAAACGGAAAAGTCGGGCGGAAAATATGTAAATACACCACAGACAATTGTTTATGATAAATCCCGAGTTATTTATGGATTAAATAAAGCTAAAAAAGAAATAAAATCTGAAGATTTAATTGTGATGGTAGAAGGTCAAATGGATGTTATAGCTTGTTCACAGGCTGGAATGAAGAATGTTGTTGCATCTAGTGGAACCGCTTTGACTGAAATGCAAATTAAATTACTAAAACGATATTCTTTAAATTTAAACATGGCTTTTGATGCTGACGAAGCTGGTCAAAATGCTGCCAAGCGGGGGATTGATATTGCTTTAGCTGAGGGTATGGCAGTAAAAGTAATAAGAATACCTCAAGGTGCAGGAAAAGATCCTGATGAATGTTTGAAAAAAAATTCAGAAGTTTGGTTTGACTCAGTGAAAAATGCCCAAGATGTAATGGAATGGTTTTTTGATAAAAATATTTTAAATGTAGATTTGTCTGACCATAGACAAAAACAAAAAGTTGCAGATTTAATTTTGCCTGAGATATCTCTTATTCCTTATGCTGTAGAGAAAGATCACTGGTTGAGAGAGTTGTCTGGTAGAATCAGTGTGGATATGTCAGTCTTACGTGAAGACCTGGAAAGAGTTAAGCACAAAAACACAAAAACACCCGGCTTAACAGCCTCAAAACACGAAAACACAAAAACAGACAGTGAAATAAAGACAGTTTCAGTACAAAGAGGCAGATTTGAATTACTTTTAGAGAGATTGTATTGTCTGATTTTTAAGTTTGATAAGCTTATTCCTAATTTTCTTTCACAAGACAAGGAAAAAATATTATCAACAGGAGAATTTAAAACTCTTTACGAAAGTATAAAAAAGGAGTATACTAAAAATAACAAATTTGATATTGAAAAAATAAGACAGGATTTTTCTGTTGATGGAAAAGAGAACCCAGTTGACATTCTTCTACTTAAGGCTGACTGGGAGTTTTCTGATTTAAAGTCTGGTGGGGAGACAAAAGAATTTGATAAGTTATATTTAGAAGCAGAAGATCAATGGAAAAAAAATAAAAGAATGGAAATTCAAGTGGGTATTAATAAAGCTGAAAAGGAAAAAGATTATAATCGGTTAAAAGAGTTGTCAGAGGAATTTAGTAAAATATAATAATCCTAATCTACTAATTTTATCCTAATCTACTAATATCCTAATACTACGAATAATAAGGCAATAATTTTTTACATGCCTAGAAAAAAAACTACAACTTCAAAGTCAAAAACGACTAAGAAGAAGACAATTAGAAAAAAGGCCGTTGTTGCGAAAGCATTAGCGGCAAAAAAGAAAGTAGTCAAAAAAACTACTACTAGAATAAAGGCTGCGACCAAAAAGGTTCGCGCCAAAAAGATAACGGCTCCTAAGTTATCAACTCGAGCCAAAAGCACCCAGCGTGCAAAAAAAACCTCTAGAAAAAAAATCAATAAAAGGGTGAAGTCACCAAAAAAACAGCCAAAGATGACTAAGGCTGGTTTTGTTGTTATAGAAGAAGATGTAGTAGAGCCTAGTTTGAGTCAAGTTTGGCATGTTATTGATAAAGGTAGGAGTCGGGGGTTTTTAACTGAAAGAGAAATTTTACAGGTTTTTCCAAGAATTGAGTGCTATTTAAATTTGTTTGAATCATTTTTAATAACTTTAGATAAGGTGGGAGTTTCAATTGTAGAAATGAAAGAGGGTCTTTTGGGTCAAATAGAAGAAAAGAGAGAAATGTTGGGAGAATTTCAAGGAGAACAACCTGACATACAAGATGGATCCTTTGATTTAGGGTCTATTTCTCAGGATTCAATTCAGATGTATTTACGAGAGATTGGTAAGATTCCATTGCTTACGGCTGATGAAGAAGTATCTTTGGCCAAGCGTAAAGAAAGAGGTGATAAAGATGCTGATAGAAAGTTGATAGAAGCAAATTTACGTCTAGTTGTGTCTATTGCCAAAAAATTTGTTGGCAAACAGCTTTCGCTTTTGGATTTGATTCAAGAGGGTAATATTGGTTTGTTTCGTGCAGTAAAAAAATTTGACTATCGTAAGGGTTATAAATTTTCCACCTATGCTACCTGGTGGATTAGACAGGCTATTACGCGAGCTTTAGCTGATCAGTCTCGTACAATTCGTATTCCGGTTCATATGGTTGAAACGATCAATCGTTTTCAACAAACCCAACGTAGACTATTGCAGGATTTGGGACGTGATTCTACCCCTGAAGAACTAGCTGCTGAAATGGGGGAAGATATAGTAAAAATTAAACATATCATAAAGATTGCCCAAGACACTGTATCATTAGAAGTATCGGTTGGTGACGACGATGATGATGATTCATCACTTTCAGATTTTATTGAAGATATAAAAACTGTTAGCCCAGCCCAGTCAGCCGGTCGTGAACTCTTGAAAGATTATATTCGTGAAGCTATGACTGACTTGTCGCCTCGTGAACAAAAGATTTTGGAAATGCGTTTTGGCTTAACCGATGGTGTAACCCATACTTTGGAAGAAGTTGGTCGTGAATTTGATGTAACTCGTGAGCGTATTCGTCAGATTGAAGCTAAAGCACTTGAAAAGATTCAAACATTTGATATTGTGAGTAAGTTGCGGGACTACTAGTAGACAAGATACAAGATACACATAATAAAATACAAAAAAAAGAGAGCCAGGCTCTCTTTTTGTTTAAAGTTAATCAGAGGCCGTGTCATTGAGGGTTAGCCCAATGACACGGCCGATATTTTTTCCTCTCCTTATATTTCTGCAGTGGCTAAACACTGCTCTTTCTCTCTCTCGCGGGTCCATCTAGGAATCTGATCCATTACAGATGGTTTTAAGTCATTGAGTGTGACCCAGATTCCAAGACTCTTGTGGTCAAATCGGATGTTGAGTCCAAATTCTGCGTTGAGCTCTGGGAGAATTTCTTCAGCAGTTGTCAACATGAAACTCAGTTTTGGCCTGAGTCGTTTGACACCTCTGCCTTGTCCTCGCATGTATTGGGCGATTAATTCATGTAATCGCTGAAACACTTTGTTTCGTTCCACAGTTGTAAACATCCTTCCCATTTGTGCATTACTCCTTCAGTGAGAATAGTTTGTTTATCTAGATGTTTTTTTGGCTCGGAATCCGCTACCTTTTCTACGAGGGGGATTTTTTTCATCTTCCTTTTTTGTCGGAATTTGTTTTTGTGCGTGCCTCAAGACATCTTTTACTGGTGCCCAAACTGGTAAATCACTCAGCTGGAGGGTGAGATTATGCCTTTCGTTGATTTCACGAAAAGCCTTTTCAACCGTCATATGACTAGTCAGACTTATCTTTGTCATTCCACTGATGTGAGACCTAAGAATCTCTGTTAGGTCATACATGATCTCAACTACTTCCGCGATTGTGTGAACTTCCATCTTAAACCCTCCTGTTAGTTTGTTTTGATTATAGCGATAGATGGGGGTTTTGTCAATAGTAAAAAGAGAGCCGAGAGCTCTCTTTTGTTTTCTTTTCCTTTCTAATTTTATATAGTGACCCCTTAGATCAAAGATGTTACATTCCAAAATGCATTTACAAAATCAGCGCGTTTGTTCTGATATTTCAAATAATAAGCATGCTCCCAGACATCGAGATTAAAAATTGGTTCATGTCCTAGTGTGTAGGGTGAATCTTGGTTGGGTAGGGAATAAATTTCCAGTTTTCCTTCTCCATTTCGCACTAACCAGGCCCAGCCAGAGCCGAATTGAGTTTTAGCAATATTATTAAATTTTTCTTTAAATTCTTCCAGCGAACCAAAAGTTTCTTTAATTTCTGCCAGCAAGGTTTCGTCAGTCTGTTTTTCTGGACTCATACTTGACCAGAAAATATTGTGATTTACATAACCACCACCGTGATTTTGTATTATTTTCCTATCTTCTTCGGAAACATCTAAAGTATTTAGCTCACGCAAAATATTTTCAGCTGATTTACTTTGCAATTCAGGATAATTTTCTAGTACTTTGTTAAAATTATCACAATAGGCTTGATGATGCTTAGAATAATGTATCTCCATTGTCGTTGCATCTATGTGTGGTTCCAGCGCATTATAACTGTAATTTAATTTTGGTAGATCAAACATATATTTTTGATTATTATTTATTTCATACCTAGTTAGTATTATATAGGGTATTAATGTAATAAGCAAATGTGGATAAGTTTAGGTTGGCTAAGTAAATAAGTTGACTAAGTTGGCTAAGTTTTCTATAATAGACACACTTTTATAATTTAAAAATTAATAATTATGCGACCAGAAGGATTAAAAACACAGATTTTTTTAGATAGTGGGGATCCAAAAGAAACTAAAGAAATTTTGGATTTACTAGGTTTTTTAGACGGGCAGACTACAAATCCATCACTTTTTGCCAAGAGCCCAGAGGTTCAGGCTAGAATTGCAAGTGGTGAAAAGTATACCAAAGAGGAGATTTACGCTGAGTACAAGAAGATTATTCAAGATATTTCAACCCTAATCCCGGGTAAATCAGTTTCAGTTGAAGTATATGCTGATGCTAGTACTTCTGCCGAAGACATGTTGAGTCAAGCTAGAGAGATGAATAGATGGATAGATAGTGCTCACATTAAATTACCTTTGACTTCCGAGGGACTAAAAGCAAGTCAGGTTTTAGTTGGCGAAGGGGTTAACGTGAATATGACCTTGATCTTTAATCAATTGCAAGCTGGGGCAGTTTATTCTGCAACTAGGGGAGCAAAAAAAGGTCAGGTCTTTCTGTCACCATTTATCGGCCGACTGGATGATATTGGTTTAGATGGTATGGATTATATTAAAAATGTAGTGGAAATGTACAAAAAAAGTGATGGTCATGTGGAAGTTTTGGCTGCTAGTGCGCGTAGTTATGAACATTTTTTACGTTGTTTACAGCTTGAATGTGATATAGTCACAGTACCTGGAAAAATTTTGCGTCAGTGGGTAGAGAATAACTTTGAGTTACCAGCTAATGATTGGCAATACAATGCCGGCGATTTGAAGGAGATTGAGTATGAAGAATTAGATTTGGACAAAGATTGCAAAGAGTACAATATTCAACATGATTTGACTGACAAAGGGATTGAGAAGTTTGTTAGTGATTGGAATAACCTGCTAAAATAATATTATAAAAAACTTATCCACAGCCTTAACATTGACAGTTTTGTTTTTTGATGCGATAGTATATATAAAAATTTACAAATTTACCAATTTTGTTATCTAAACGTATGATATCATTCGGACGACAATTTATTTTGTCTGAAGGGACTGGAGGCGCTATTGGGTTTTATCTAAAAATGTGATTAATTTAAAAAATCCCCTAATTAAGGGGATTTTTTGTACAAAAATTTAAATT
>JBDRSF010000039.1:0-5606 GCA_043825135.1 Candidatus Magasanikiibacteriota bacterium | reverse complement strand
GTGTAAGTTTCAAAATATACTAGATCTTGTAAATTATATTTGCTAGTAAAACTTAGTTTTTTAGTTTTCTGTTTATGTTCCCAGATTCTTCTTATTAAATTATTTGTTATTCCTACATACAATGTGCCATTTTCTTTGTTTGACATTATATAAACATAATAATTATTTGTAAGCATAGTTTATCGTACTATGAATGGGATTGCCGCGTCGCCCCTTATTTCATAGGGTCTCCTCGCAATGACACTATACCTTCCTTACCTCACCACCGGTGCCGGAGCCTCAACTGAAACTGGAGCTGGTGAAACAACCGGGGCACCTTCTTTACTTTCTATAATAACCGGGGTAGATGAATTAGTTAAATTATTTGTATTAGTAACTGGTATATTCTGACTTGCAGTATTTACAACTTTCTTAACTTCAATAACTGCTTTTTCAGTAGCTTGGGTGGTACCAGTAATTTGTCTGACTTTTTCTAAAGCTTGAGAAATCTGATTGTTTTGTACCATTGTCTTGGCATCTGTTAGATCTTTAACTGCCCCATCGCCGGTTTCATTAATTTTTTTCAAAGCCTCATCAACCACTGTTTTTACTTCTGTCAAGCTCCCGGCCGAAGTAGGCAAAAGATTGGAAATTGTTTTAACTTCACCAACTGCTGGCAAAATATCTGATGATGTAGTTATGGTGCTAGTTGCAGTAATAGTGATGATAATATCACTAGTTGGTGTACTGCTTGAATTTATTAAATTATCTACCTCAGCCCCAGAAACAATATCTTGTTTTTGTAAAACATCTGTTTCTTCCAAACCTCTAACAACTGCTTGGGCTTCAGTTTTTATCTCATCCACTTCAGCTAAAATATTATTAATTTGCTCGAGAACTAAATCTTTTACATCATCGTCCGATACTTCCAAACTACCATTTTCTTTGGCTTTTACCACTGCTTCTACAGCTGTTAAACCAACTTCAGTCACCTTTTTCTTAGCTTCAGCAATATTTTCAGATCCCTCCTGTTTACTAGCTTCTTTGAGATCAAAATTTATTTCTTTGGATTTTTCTGTTATTGCTTTGGTAGCTTCCATTATTTTTTCTGGTGTTTTTTCGCCCACTTCTTTTATCTTGTCATTGGCTGATGATATTGATTTTTCCAAATGTTTGATTGCCACTTCTACTTTTTTAGGCGCACCCTCATTATTTTCTTCTACAACTTTTTTTACTTCCTTGGCACGACGAGAAGCAAACTCCATATGCATTTGTGCTTCTTGATTTTCTGAACCTGTCACAGCAGTAACTATTTCTCTAGTTTTTTCAGTGGCTAATTTTACATTATAACCTAAATCCCCTGGCAAAGAATCAGCTGTGGCACTCACTCCAGCTATCCAACCACTAGTTGCGACTCCGGCAATGAGTACAAACACAACCATTGGACGAACAACTGAATAAACCATACGACCCGGAAAGATAACATTTGTCATTTCCCAAATATTAGAAAAATGAAATTTGGCCTTGTGTGAAGAAACATTATTTTCAATCTGTTTCAAAAGCAACTCTTTATTTTTCATAACCCAAACGCGATCAGGGTTTACGTGATCGTTTTTTTCTTTAAAATTCTTAAATTGTTCTTTTATGTTGTTGTACATAATTAACTTATGCAATTTTGATATTTTATAACTTCTTTAATTTTAAAATCCATTTTACAACAGCCTGATAAGTGATAAGTGTAAGATAATAACCAACTTAGCTAGTATCATTTATCATCTATCATTTATCATTTATTTACTCCTCTTTTGTCTTCTTACTTTAAATACTATTAAAACTTACTTACTCTCTAACACTCTTATTCCCCTAACATCTCCTGCAATTTCTTCGTAGCCCGATGCAATGTTACTCTTACACTGGTCTTAGTTTTATCTAAAATCTTGGCAATTTCGGCTGTGGATAACTCTTCTATATATTTTAGAAGTACCACCTCTTGATATTCCTGCTTCATCTTTTTTACTACTATCATCAACCTTTCTACATCTTGATTTATTTCTATTTTTTTAAAATCATCATTATTAGCCATTAGAACCACTGAGTCAATTGAACATTCAGATTTTTTGGCTCTCTGCCGATAAAAATCAATAATTAAATTTCTCGCAATCCTATATACCAACCCAGTAAAGCTTTTCACCTCTTTATCTTTATTTTCTATCAAATAATTCCAGGTTTTCAAAAATACTTCACTAGTTATATCTTCACTTTCTTCTTTATTGCTAACTTTGAAATAGACAAAGCGATATATCCTCTCAACATGTAAATCATAAAGCTCCCCAAAAGCAGCTGAATCTTTCTTGGTTCTTACTTTAAACAATAATATTTTCTCTTTCATTTTCAGCTTCATAATAGAAGACGTAGAAGTTAGTAAAGTGTTACAGTTATAAAAAGGAGTAAGGAATAAGGAATAAGGAATAATAAATGATAGATGATAAATGATAAATGATATTTAATATATTTTCTTTATACCAATAATGTAAATAAAATAAGACCACCCTTGTTGGGAGCCTCAAATACTGTATGGGAATGATTATAACATGATTTTGTTTAAAAATGCAAGAAATAGGTGGGGATGTGGGGATAAGTTAAAATGACCAAAGTCATGTGGGAAGGACGGGTGTGTCATTGCGAGGAATCCCGACAAAGTACGGGATGACGAAGCAATCCCATGCATCACAGCACAAACGAATGGGATTGCCACGTCGCCCCTTATTTCATAGGAGCTCCTCGCAATGACATTTTTTTGTATACACTACTCTATACAATTTTTAAACAATGTCTATTTTTTCCCTAATTCTAAATAAATAATTTTGTATACACTACTCTATACTTTTAGACTATTTTTTCCTTAAAATTTACACAATTCGATCCTCTTTTCTAATTAACACCCCACTATTGACATAATTATAGGATAATGATAAAATTGTATAGAGTAATCTATACAAATATGGTAGATAATTTACCAACAAGTGACCCTAAAAATGAGAAAGAAATCATTAGAGTTTCTATTTCCGAAGGTGCGCGTCTCTTTGGTGTGAATCCACAAACAATTAGACGAGCTATTCAAGCTGGTGAAATAACATATATTGTTGTAGCTGGGCGCTACAAAGTAAATTTTGAAAGTCTAGTTAGATGGTCACAAACCAAAACAACTGTAAAAAACAAAAGTAATGAACGCGGTATTGGTCAGTATGTGGATAAGTGGAAAATAAAAAACACACTTTATTCGCCGAGTAAGAAGACGGTGAAGAAAAAACGAGATAAAAAAGAAGAATCTGCCATATAAGGCAGGTTTTTTAATAATAAAAATGATAAATAATAAATGATATATGATATATGATAATCTACTAAGATAATATCACCTATCACCTATCACCTATCACCTATCATTCTATCACCTATCATTTATCATTCTACCACCCTCTTCCCTTTCTCCCCTCAAAATAGTATAATACACGCAATACTCCTTCAATAAAAAGATATGCAATTCGTCAAAACACATCTAACCCGCCACCACCTCCTCCACAAACCACATCGCTGGTTTATGGCGTTTTTGATGTCGCCAATTCATTTGGCTGAGATGCATTATAAAAATAAATATCATCTAAATTTTAAACACGCTAAAAAATTGTTTGTATTTGACATGACACTTTTGGTATCAATAATATTATTAATAACCGCTTCTTTGTGCTGGTATTATTATAATCCTGATGTGGTTGATCAGATTGACTTATCCCTAAATTCATCGTCTAGTCGTATTATTAGTGGCGATTATGTTACTTACAGTATTAAATATAAAAATAACAGTGACGAAAAATTAGTTGATGTCATGCTTTTTTTGAATCTACCACCCGGATTTATTGTTGATAAAATTGAACCAATTGAAATTTATCAAGAAAAAAATCATAGTTTTGACTTAAAAGAATTACTAAAAAACGAAGCAGGAGGAATTGCAATTTCTGGCTGGTATTATGACACTCCCCATCAGGAAACTCATGTAACTACAGAATTAATCTACCGCCAGGAAGAAAGAAAAACCAAAGAAGTAAAAATGGTTAACCTGATCCAAATCCATCGTGATTCATATTTGGAATTAGTTATTGAAGCAAATGATAGTATTTTGAATGCAGGTACTATTCCAATCCAGTTAAAATTAATAAATAATGGACAGCAAACAATCAAAGGAATTTCTTTACCTCTAAATCTAAACACTGGATTGGAATTATCAGATTTCCAGACTGATCAAGGTGAAATAAAAGCCAATCATTGGCTAATAGACAAAATTGATCCGGGTGAAGAAATTATTTTAAACGCGCAACTAAAAAGTCAACTATCAACAAATGACACCAAAGCCGATCTTATATTTACACCAGAAATTACGGTCAATGATGTTGTAATAAAACAAAATACAACTAACAAGGAATTATCAATCCTTCACCCTCGGCTGGAATTAACAGCTGTTTGGGATAACACAGCCGGATTATCTCCGGGAGAGAAAATTACATTAAATCTTAATATTAAAAACCAAGGCGACACTACTTTAAATAATTTACAAATTTATTTACCAATACCAGTTGGACTTGTAAATTCCGATTTGCTAACCAGCCTCAATCCTGGTACCTGGCGTGATAATACCTTTTTTATTGATAAAAACTCATTACCAAATCTGGATATTATCAAACCCGGAGAAACAAAGGAAGTCAATCTCTCTATTCCTATTTCAAGTTATCCACAGGGTAGCAATGATCTACTTCTCTCACTTTTTCCACGAATAAAATCAGAAGTAACAAATTTACCCGGAGCAAATTTTGAAACCAGCACTGAAACACAGCCAATAAAAATCGGCACTCAGCTGAATCTAAAAGCTGAATCTAGATATTACACTGCCGAAGGTGATCAACTCGGTCGTGGTTCACTACCGCCACAAGTTGATAAAGAAACCAAATACTGGATATTGTTGCGTCTGGAAAATACCACTAGCAAGGTAAGTGATGTAAATCTAACTGCGATACTTCCAGACTACATCACTTGGACAGGAAAAAGCAGTGTCAGCCTAGGTGCTGATGTTAGTTTTAATTCTAATAGTCGCATCATATCTTGGTCTACAAATAATCTAAACCCACACGAAACTGCTGGTATATATTTTGAAGTTGCTCTAACGCCAACCGCCAATCAAATTGGTACAACGCCTGTTTTGGTGCAAAATATCCAAGTCACAACTCAGGATGATTATATTAATAAAGAAATAGTTAAATACGCTGGTAACGTTGATTCAAGTTTAGAAAGTGATGTGATTGGGAAGAAGAAGGGAGTGGAAGTCAAATAACAACTGACAGATAACATTTAACATCTGACACGACACCCGGAGTGGGGTGTTTTTTGTTGTTATATTGTTGAATTTGATTAGTGTCGATTCGTGTTAAGATTAGTGTTCCTGTAGAAAGGAAATGATAATGTCCTAGTACAAGGAAATAGAAATGTCCTATCATCTATGGTAGTATATTGGATTAGTTTTAACCAAATATACACTATGGATAATACATTTCTAACTATGAGCAATCGAGAATTAAATC
>JBDRSF010000038.1:0-2264 GCA_043825135.1 Candidatus Magasanikiibacteriota bacterium | reverse complement strand
CGAATAATACTAATTATACTAATAGTATACTAATACTTGTTTTGATAATATTTTTTGGACCAAAATTTGGTAATATTAAATAAGTACTATTTAATTAGATTTTTACAATAACGAATATTCGTATAGCATTCGCCTTCGGCCGTGAGCCCGGTCTGAATCGGTATAATTAGTAAATTCGTATATTGGTATGTTTATCTTTTTTATTCTTTTGTAACCCTTAAGACCTCTTCAATCGTAGTAATTCCTTGCTTAGCTTTAACTATCCCATCCTCAAACATGGTTATCATGCCTTTTTTGCGAGCAATTATTTTTATTTCGTCTGCCGAAGCTCGTTTATTAATTTTTTTGACCATCTGTTCATCAACTTCTAGTACTTCATATATGCCAATTCGACCTTTGTATCCAGTTTGATTACAAAAGCGACAGCCTTCTCCGTGAAAAAATTTTATATTTTGTAAATTTTTTTCTTTTGGTGTTAGGCTAACTCCATTTCTCTTGAGTAAAGCTGTAATTTTTGTGCTGTCAGACATTTTTTGGAGTTCAGTAATAGATTTTTTTTCTAGATGAAATTCTTTTTTACATTTGTTACAAATTTTTCTGACAAGTCGTTGAGCAATAATTATATTAGTAGTAAAGGCTATTAAAAAAGGCGGGATGTCCATATCCAGTAGACGGGGAATAGTAGTTGGCGCATCATTAGTATGAAGAGTAGAGAGAACCAAATGTCCAGTCATGGCAGCGTGAATGGCAATTTCAGCAGTTTCTTGATCGCGAATTTCTCCGACCATAATAATATCTGGATCTTGGCGTAGAAATGCTCGTAGGCCGGTGGCAAAAGTAAAGCCGACTTTGGGATTAATTTGACTTTGATTAATTCCTTCCACATGGTATTCAATTGGGTCTTCAATAGTTAATATATTTACATCTGGTTTATTCAAAATCCCTAATATGGAATAAAGGGTGGTAGTTTTTCCACTGCCAGTAGGCCCTGTAACCATAATAGTACCGTGGGGTTTGGTAATGGATTTTTCAACAATTTTTTTAGGAATTGGTAAGAAACCAAGCTGATCAAGTGTTAAAGGTTTTTGGCCTTCATGCAAAATACGCATGACAATTTTTTCGCCATCATACACTGGAATAATTGAAACCCGAAAAGAAATTTTTTCATCCTGAATTTGAATTTTAAATCTGCCATCTTGTGGTTTCATGTGTTCATCGATTTTTAGATTAGCTAGAATTTTTATTCTGGCAGTAATTCCTTGTTTTACATTTTTTGGCAAACTCATAACATTGTGGAGCATACCATCTACACGATAGCGGACGATGACCGCTTTTTCAGTTGGTTCTATGTGTATATCACTTGATTCCTCGTAAGTTGCATGTTCCAAAATACTATTTACAATATTTATAATGGGAAGTTCCTCAGCCGCTTTTTTGAGGTCGCCAGTGCCGGCTTCGTCTCCTGATTTTAATTGGGTGATAGTAATATCACTTTCAAGATCTGTATGATATTTCCGTAGAGCAGTTCTTATACTTTCTGGATTGGTTAAATATACTTTTGGTGTCAAGCCGGTTTTGCGATGCAAAAATTCAATAGTTTGGATATCTTGTGGATCTAAGGTGGCTAATTTTATTTCACTATTATTTTTGTCAAAAGCAATAATATTATGAGTTTGGGCAATAAGAGGTGGTACTAAATTTAGATTATCTTTTTTAATTTCTCTATTTTTTAATTCAACAAAAGGAACCTTCATTTTTTTGGCAATATCACTATATAATTTTACCTCATCTACAATTTTTTCATATAAAAGATATTCTTCCAAAGTCCGGCCTAATTTTTCAGCTTTTTCAGAATATTTTTTCAACTCAGAGGTTGTCATTTTAAAACTTTTCTTTAGTAATTGGTAAAGTAATTTGTCACTAAACATAAAAATTTATTAGTTTATCTAATTTGTTTATACTACTATTATACCATAGAAGGCGAGTGTCTTGCTAGAGATAAGTGAAAGATGATAAATGATATTTTTTATTGGTTATCACCTATCATTTATCATAAAAATAATGTGTTTTTTTTGCGAAGGGATTGCTGATTTATTTGAGGAATGTGTGTGTAGGTTTGTCTCTCCTGTAGAAAGGAAATGATAATGTCCTAGTACAAGGAAATAGAAATGTCCTATCATCTATGGTAGTATATTGGATTAGTTTTAACCAAATATACACTATGGATAATACATTTCTAACTATGAGCAATCGAGAATTAAATC
>JBDRSF010000037.1:0-21805 GCA_043825135.1 Candidatus Magasanikiibacteriota bacterium | reverse complement strand
TAAATAACCATTTGTAGGTATTAATATTGAGATTAGTCATAATTGATGAGATTACAAGGTTATTATTTAACATCTAATTTTAGCAAAACCTGCGGTTTTGGGCAAATTAGAGTGTTACCTATGTATCTCATCTTTGACAGCGGTATTCCCCTCTAGAGAGGAATATTTGCCACCTTCCCGCAAATCTGGTACAATATATCCATAAATTAGCTAATTTTCTAGCATTATTTTTTGCTATTATGAATAAACCAAATACACCAATCAATATCAACGACGAACGTGAAATCCGTTTAAAAAAACTGGCCGACCTGCGAGAAGCTGGGGTAAATCCTTATCCAGCGAAATCACATCGCGTTCACAGTATCAAAACAGCTTTGGAGCTAGATGAGGGCAAGGAAGCAGTCATAGTTGGTCGCATTATGCTAAAGCGCGATATGGGTAAAATCGCTTTTTGTCATTTGCAAGATGAATCAGGAAAAATACAAATTGTCTTCAAGCAAGATGATATAGGTAAGGACAATTTTAAATTGTTTGTCAAAAAAATTGATGGTGCTGATATTATTTCTGTAGAGGGGGAGCGTTTTGTTACACAAAAAGGCGAGCAATCTATTCTAGTAAAAAAATGGACATTACTCTCCAAAGCACTTTTACCACTTCCAGATAAATTCCACGGCTTACAAGACGAAGAACTTCGTTTACGAAAAAGATATTTGGAAATGGTTATGGATCCAGATGTCAGAGAAATGTTTAAACGCAAATCAAAATTTTGGAATTCTGTGCGTAATTTTTTGGTTGACGAAGGATTTTTGGAAGTTGAAACTCCGGTTTTAGAAACAACTGCTGGCGGAGCTAGTGCAACTCCTTTTGCAACTCATCACAATGCACTTAATATGGATGTGTATTTACGCATTTCAATGGGGGAACTTTGGCAAAAAAGATTAATGGTGGCTGGCTTTGACAAAACTTTTGAAATTGGCCGACAATTTAGAAATGAAGGTATGAGTCGTGAACATTTACAAGATTATTCTCAAATGGAATTTTATTGGGGTTATGCTGACTATACCATGGGAATGGAATTAGTTGAACGAATGATAAAACACATTGCCATGGAAACATGGGGAACTCTTAAATTTATTATTGGCGAACATGGCGAAATTGATTTGAGCAAAACCTGGGAGCATTATGATTATGTAGAAATAATAAAAGAAAAAACTGGAGTAGATATTTTGTCTGCTAGTATTGCTGAAATAAATGCAAAACTAGATGAGTTAAAAGTTAAGTATGACAAGATAGAAGCCAAAGGTGCACTCGTTGATTCACTTTGGAAATATTGTCGCAAAAGTATTGCCGGTCCAGGCTTTTTGATAAATGTTCCTGTTCTAGTTTCGCCACTTGCCAAACGCAAAGAAGATAATCCAGAACTAACCGAGCGCTTCCATCCAATCATTGCTGGTTCAGAACTTGGTAATGGTTATTCAGAGCTAAACGATCCAATTGATCAGGCTGAAAGATTTGCTGAGCAAACAAAAATGAAAGAAGCAGGGGATATAGAAGCTCAAGTGCATGATCATGATTTTGTTGAGGCGCTTGAACACGGCATGCCACCAACTTGCGGATTTGGTTTTTCTGAACGACTATTTTCTTTCCTGGAAAATAAACCTATTCGTGAATGTCAGATGTTTCCGCTTATGAAGTCAGTTGAAGAGGATTCTAAGAAAGATAAATAGAACACTGATTTAACGAATTAAACGGATAAGAACTGATCTGTTTAAACTTGTCTATCAGCAGACAGGCCTGTTAAATCAGTTTTATCTAATTAATTTATTCAGTAGTATGACAAAGGTAATGATCTTCGGCACATTTGATATTTTGCACTGTGGACATCTACATATGTTTAAGCAAGCGCGAGAATATGGAGATGAATTGATTGCTGTGGTTGGTCGTGATAGTAATGTAGAAAAAATAAAAGGTATAGGACCAATGCACAGTGAAAATGAGAGATTGGATTTACTTTCACAAATTAAATTAATAGACAAAGCTAGATTGGGAGATAAAAATGATGTCTATAAGGTTATTGGGGAAGAAAAACCAGATATTGTTGCACTTGGCTATGACCAACGTGCTTATGTAGATGACTTGGCTGATGCTATTACCAAGGCTGGACTTGAAACTCAGATTGTTAGGCTTACTGAATATCAAGAGAATAGATTTAAGTCAAGTAAGATTAAGAAGTATATAGAGAGGCTTATATAGTTTCCAGTCTATCCCGAGCGAGCCTATTGAGCGTAAGCGAAAATAGGCGACGAGGGATCTTTCGAAGGATAAGTAGGCTGATATACACCAAATAAATATATACCAAAATATTTACTCTCCGAAAGATTCCTGCGCCACCGCTAAAGCTTTAGGCAACACGCGGTCGTCGTCCACCTGCGCTTACGCTTGGTGGCCTCGCTCGGGATTAATTCACGCCTATGACAAAACTACTAATAGCAACCACAAACGAAGGTAAATTCAAAGAAATAAAGCACTTCTTAAGTGATTTGCCTTTTGAATTTATATCATTAAACGATTTAGAAAATATTCCCGAAGAACCAATAGAGGATAAACCAGATATTGAAGGCAATGCAATTCTCAAAGCCAGATATTATGGTGAAAAAACCGGGCTGATGTCTTTGGCTGATGACGGTGGTCTTTTTGTAGATGTTTTAGATGGTTGGCCAGGAGTGGGTAGTGCTCGAATTGCAGAAAATGTTGAAGCTCGAAATGAGTTACTTTTGGAAAAATTAAAAAACACAAAAGAAGAAGATAGGACAGCCACTTTTAAAACTGTTTTGGCTCTATTTGACCCAGATAGGAATCAGCTTCACTTAGCTTTTGGTGAACATAAGGGAAAAATTTTGAGACAACCTGTAACAGCAAAAAATGGCTTCAGTTACGATCCAATTTTTTATAGTTTAGAAGAAAAGAAGGCTTATGCTGAAATGACCACTCAAGAAAAAAATAACTGTTCTCATCGTGGCAAGGCGTTAGGAAAAATGAAGTATATTTTAGCAAATCAGTATGGTACCAAACATTTGATTGTTCCCTATGGTGTTATTATTCAAGACGGTAAAATATTGATCTGCAAAAGAAATGATCCAGCTAATCCAGATTTTCATGGTAAGTGGGAATTACCGGGCGGAGTTTTAGAATTTGGTGAGACAATGGAAGAAAATGTTGCCAGAGAGTTATTAGAAGAAACAAACTACAAGGTGGAAGTTTTAGAAAAAATTGACTATGTTCATATTACAGAACGAGAATATCCGGGAACAAAATTACAAGTAATTTTAATTCCGTTTGTTTGCAAAGTAATAGTCAAGAATGGAGATTTTAATGATGCTGAGATTATGGAAATGAAATGGATTGAACCGGATGATTATGTAAATTTTGATTATATTGGAGAAAATAAAGATATTTTTATTAAAATCATGCCAGAAATAAAAAGAATAATTAATACTATTAATCATTAAAAAATCCCGAAATTACACGACCTGCCGACAGGCAGGAGTGAATGAGGGATCTTTCGAAGAAAAAATATAGCGTACCACACCATAAAGATGTACCCCAAAATATTTACTCTTCGAAAGATCCCTGCGCCACCGCTAAAGCTTTAGGCGACACGCGGTCGTCGTCCACCCACGCTCACGCTCGGTGGTCTCGCTCGGGATTGTTGCGAAAAACTTATGTTAAATATAAACCTAATCCGTGAAAAAACCGACGAAATAAAACAAAATCTTCTCAAGCGAACTACAGAAGATAAGTTGGATTTTACCACAATTTTAAAACTAGATGACGAGAGAAAAGAATTGATTGGGAAAGCTGATGAACTAAAAACGCAACGAAACAAACAATCCAAGACTAAACCAACACCAGAAATAATTGAACAAATGAAAAAGATTGGTGAGAAAATCAAAAGTTTGGATGAAGAATTAAAGAAAGTTGAAACAAAATTAAATGAAGCTTTAGCCGAACTACCAAATATTGTAGCCGACGACGTAGTAGCTGGTGGCAAAGAAAATAATAAAGTTATAAAAACTTTTGGTGAGAAACCAGAGTTTAAGTTCAAACTCAAAGATCATGTGGAACTGGCGACTGATCTGGGTTTAGTTGATTATGAACGCGGTGCAAAAATGTCTGGGGCTGGTTTTTGGGTTTATAAAGGCGATGGTGCATTACTTGAATGGGCATTGTTAAATTATTTTATTGAATTTCACAAAAAAAATAATTATACTTTTATTTTACCTCCATATTTATTAAGCGAAGAATCAGCTTATACATCAGGACACTTACCAAAGTTCCGTGATGATTTGTACTGGACACAAGATAAACTATGTTTAAACGCAACATCTGAGATGATGCTTGGCAATTATCATCGTGATGAAATTTTAGACGGAGCTGAATTACCTTTGAAGTATTATGCGTATTCACCTTGCTTTCGTCGCGAAGCTGGAAGTTACAGAAAAGAAGAACGTGGAATGATCCGCGGACATCAGTTTAATAAGATTGAAATGTTCCAATTTGTAAAACCCGAAGATTCTTGGAATGCCTTTGCGGAGTTACTAGCCAATGCAGAAAAACTTGTTGAAGGATTAGGCCTACATTATCAAACAGCCCAACTTGCAGCAGGGGACTGCTCTTCAGCAATGGCAAAAACAAACGACATTGAAGTCTGGATTCCAAGCATGGAAATTTACAAAGAGGTCAGTAGTGTCTCTAATGCACTAGACTACCAAGCCAGACGCGGTAATGTGAAATATAAAGATAATGATGGTAAAAAACAATTCGTCCACACTCTAAACGCATCCGGGCTAGCCACTAGTCGCCTAATTCCTGCCATTCTAGAGCAGTTTCAACAAGAAGATGGTAGTGTTGTTGTGCCGGAGGTTTTGAGGGGGTGGGTGGGTAAGGATATTTTTTTACCAATGTCATTCCGACCGAAATCCTGATGAAATACAGGATGGAGTGGAGGAATCCCTTTTAATTAAACCCAACTATTAATATTATGTCAACACAGCACAACAATACACTTTATCATCACTGGTGGAACAATAGATTCTCATTATGACGGTACAAAAGACACTGCAGTACCAAATAAAGAATCGGTTCTTCCTAATTACTTAAAGAGTTTAAAACTTACGGATAGATGCATATTTACAGAAGTCTGCATGAAAGACAGTCGTAATTTATCTAAAAGTGATGTAAGAAAAGTACTAAAAGCAATAGAACAGAGCAAAGCTAAAAAAATTATTATAACACATGGTACCTATACCATGCCCGATACTGCAAAATACTTACAAGCAAATTTAAAAGATAAAAATAAAACAATAATTTTAACCGGTTCCATGATTCCATTGGTAGGATTTTCACCATCAGATGCTGGTTTTCATCTAGGATATTCAATTTCTGAAATAAAAAATTTGGATAATGGTGTCTATGTTTGTATGAATGGACAAGTATTTTCTCCAGATGAGGTTGTTAAACAACTTAAAGATGGTAAATTTGATTCTGTGTTTAATAGATAAACAAAAAATGTAATTCAAACCTTCAGGTTTGACCGTTGGAAAACCAATATTGTGAACCACACTAAAAAAAGTAAAGCAATATACTAACCCTTCGAAAGATCCCTCACTCACTTCGTGTAGTATCGGGATTAACGAGACAATATGCAAAAACTAATAATCCTCCCCGGTTGGGGTGGAACATCGGAAACTTGGCAAGACTTTGTTGAAATAGCAAAAGCTGATTTTGACGTACAAGTAATAAACCTACCATGCTTTGGCGACGAACCCTGCCCAGATAATGTCTGGGGAGTAGAGGAGTACTCTAATTTTGTAAAAGACAAACTAGAAAAATTGAAAGCCGAAAGCCGAAAGCCGGTTGCTATTTTGGGGCACAGCTTCGGCGGTCAGGTAGCGTCTTACTTAACAGCAAACAATCCTTCTCTAGTCCACAAGCTAGTATTAAGTGGTCCGGCAGTATTTCGCTCAAAGAAAAAAATCCGTAGAATTATAATAGCTGGTATTGCCAAAACGGGAAAGTGGATATTTAGATTACCATTACTAGAAAAAGCTGATGTAGAAGTTGAAAAAATATTTCGCAGAGTTACTCGATCACAAGACTACGCTGACACATCTGGTATCAAGCGCGATATTTTTATGAAAGTTATTCGTGAAGACCTGACCGAAGTAGTTAAAAAAATAAAAATGCCAACACTTATTATCTGGGGAACCAAAGACAACTATGTGCCAGTAAAAAATGCGTATAAATTAAATAAGTTAATTCTAAATTCTAAATTAGAAATAATAAAAGGTGGAAAACATGGATTGCATATACAGCAACCTGAAGTTTTGTTGGAAAAAATTAAAAACTTTTACAAATAAAAAGATCCCTCCCCTCATAGGGGAGGGGACACAATGAAATTTCAACGCTATGTTAAGTCCAATCAATCTAATTATATTTATTCTTTGGTTCATCAGTGCCTTTATTGACTACTGTGATTTTGCTTATGTTTGGCAATTGAAAGAATATAGATTAGATCGATTCAAAGATTTTCTCTCTACACAACAGGGAAGAGATTTTTGGTTACGTTATCAAACACTATGGAGGTCAATAATAGCTATTATTCTACTATTTTGGCCAATAAACGATAGTCTTGCAATAAAAACTGCTATCATCACTATTTTTTTATTAGATTTTGCAGTCGCAGTTTATAAATTAATAAAGAAAAAATTAAGGAGACCGGTAATAACTAAAAAAGCTATACTAACGATAGGATTATCAATTTTATTAGAAGGCACATTATTTTTAATAAAGCGAGATTGGGCAATTTTTTTCTTACTAATGATAATACGTTTTTTCATAATCAGCTTTGTTATTTGGATTTTGAATAAGCTGACTATCCGTATAAAAAAATACTTAATTAAAAAAGCTACACAAAAACTAGCAGATCAAAAAAATTTGATAGTAATTGGTATAACCGGCAGTTATGCCAAGAGTACTGTAAAGAAATTTCTAACTGAAATATTATCAAATAAATTTAAAACAATTTGCACTCCGAAAAATATAAACACAGAAATCGGAATTGCACGCTTTATTTTAAAAAATGATTTTTCTAACAAAGAAATATTTGTAGTAGAAATGGGCGCCTACAAGATAGGGGAGATAAAACTAATTTGTGATATGGTTAAACCTAAAGTGGGTATCCTCACAGCCATCAATGAACAACACCTTTCACTGTTTGGTGGTATAATAAATACTCAAAAAGCCAAATATGAACTTTTGTGTTCACTACCAAAAGATGGATTGGCAATTACTAATGCAGACAATAAATATTGTATGGAATTTTTGGATGATTTAGATGCCTCGGTAGTCACTTTTGGTTTGGAAGAAGAAAATAATCCCAATATTCTCATTACTAATTTTAAGACTTCTCAAGATGGAACCTCCTTTTCTTACAAGTATAAAGAAGAGGAAAAAACAGTTAAATCTAAAATATTGGGCGATCATAATGCACTAAATCTAGGCGCTTGTATTTTGGTAGCTGATAAACTGGGAATGAGCGAAAGTGAAATTAGGCCTGCCATAGAAAATCTAACCAGAGTAACTGAATTAATAAAATATGGCAACTGTATTATTGTTAATGACAGTTATAATTCTAACCCAAATGGCTTTAAAGCAGCATTGAATTTCCTAAATAGTTTTTCTTCAGATATAAAAAGAATCGTTGTAACCAGAGGCGTGTTAGAGTTAGCCGAAAAAAGCGACGAAATCCATGAAATGATTGGTGGAGAAATATCATTTATAGCTGATGAACTAGTAATTATCACGCCTGATTTTGCAGAACCACTGCAAAATGGAGCTGTAGATAAATATAGACTAAAAATAAAATTAATATATGACCGAGCAGATTTGCTTGAATATTTTAGAAAAATAAAAAATATTAAATCAGTAATTCTTTTAGAAAATAGAATTCCAGATATAATTATGAAAGAACTTGAAATAAAAAATTAGTATGAAATTTTATAAAAAGCCAATATTTACTGGATTTTCACCAAACTTAACTTGGTCCGACACAGCTATAGCTTGTGGTTTTTTATTTTTTCCTTGGAAATGGAGAGGTTTAAGAAAAGGGGTTGCTCCTCAAAAAGTTGAGACTTGGCTCAAAGAATATTTTAAGACAGACAATGCTTTTGTTTTTGACAGCGGACGCACAGCTTTGCACTATGCTTTGAAAGCTTGTGGAATAAAGGAGGGAGATGAAGTCTTAGTTCAATCCTACACTTGTATGGTTGTGAGTAATGCTATTACCTGGACTGGAGCCAAACCTATATATGTTGACGTGGAGAACGATTTTAATATGTCGGCTGATGATTTGATAGCTAAAATTAGCCCAAAATCAAAGGTATTAATTATTCAGCATACTTTTGGCAAACCAGCCAATCTTGATAAATTAATAGCAATTGCTCGTGAGTATGGTTTAAAGATAATTGAAGATTGCGCTCACTCATTTGGCGCAAAACATAATGGAAAATTACTCGGAACCTTTGGCGATTTAGCGATGTTTAGTTTTGGATCTGACAAAATACTTTCTTGTGTTCGCGGTGGGGGAGTAGTTACAAACAATTCAGAAATAGCAAAGAAGTTACAAAATTTTCAATCACGCTTACCTTTATCCAGACGCCTAAAAGTAATTCAACACTTATTACATTATCCAATTTTTGAAAAAGGCAAATTACTTTATAATATCAGAGTAGGGAAGTATATATTAGGTATTTCCAAAAAACTGAACTTAATCAATCGCATTATTTATAATCCGGAAAAACAAGGCAATCAAGTGTTATTCTACCCATCACTTTTACCAAATTCATTAGCAACCATTCTCTTAAAACAATTAGAAACTTTTGAAGAGATAAATAAACACAGACAAGAAATTGCAAAACTATATAATGAAAAAATAAATAACCCAAAAATCACAAAACCTGACTGGTCTGACGAATCCATCTGGTTGCGTTATACACTACTAACTGAAAATCCGTCTAGACTTCACACACAAGCTAAAAAACAAGGTATATTACTCGGTAATTGGTACGACCAAGTTATTGCACCAAAAGATATTGATTTAGAGAAATCAGGTTATTTAAAAGGCTCTTGCCCCAATGCCGAACAACTGAGTGTACAATCAATCAATCTGCCAACAAACAGACACATAGCAACAAAAGATGCTGAAAGAATAATAAGCATCGTAAATAAATATCAGTATAGCATTAGTATTATTAGTAAATTGGTATATTAGTATATTTTATGCAAATCAAACAGGTAAAAAATAAAGACCAGTGGGAAAAATTTGTCTTGGCGCAACCGAGTACAATTTTTGTTCAATCATATAAGTATGGTGAATTTTATGAACACATGGATGAAAGCTCATGGATCTTTGGTATTTATCACGATAATATATTGATCGGTGGTTCATTGGTTGTCAGCACTCAAGCCAAAAGAGGGGATTTTTTCTATCTTCCTTATGGGCCAATCTTACCAGAAAAAAATAGTGAGGAGGCATTACAAGAATTAACAAAATTTCTCAAAAAATTTGCTAAAGAAAATAAATATAGTTTTATTCGTGTTAGTCCCTTTATAGACGAGACAGATGAAATAAAAAAAATATTCAAAAAATCGGGTTATAGAAATGCACCAATACATATTTTAGCAGAAACCACCTGGATTTTAGATATTCAAAAATCAGATGAAAAATTATTAATGGACATGAAGAAAAATCATCGCAATTTAATTCGCAGATGTGAGAGAGATGGTATAAAGATTGAAAAAACTTCTGATATAAAAAACTTAGACAAGTTTAATAAACTACATGAAGAAACTGCGAAACGCCACGACTTTCATCGCTTTTCAGATGAATATGTAAAAAAAGAATTTTCTGTTTTTGCTCCGGATAATGAAGTAATATTGTTTAATGCTTATCTGCCAGACGGACGACTTGATTCCTCATCTGTTATTATGTTTTATGGTAATATGGCAGCTTACAGACATAGCGGATCACTTGGTCTTAATAATAAATTGCCAACCTCATATCTATTACAATGGGAAGCAATTAAAGAAGCAAAGAAGAGGGGAATAAAGTATTACAACTTTTGGGGTGTTGCACCAGAAAATGCCCACAAAAATCATCCTTTCAAGGGTATAACTCACTTCAAAAAGGGGTTTGGTGGCTTCCAAAAAGACCTCCTGCATTGCCAAGATTTTCCCGTTTCATTCCGCTATTGGTTTACTTGGATTGTAGAGACCTTAAGGAGTATAAAAAGGGGGTTTAAATAGAGATAATTTTAATATACCGAAAGACACACTTATCCCAAAAAAACAATAAACTTTTAAACTGATAAACCAATCTGCGTAGAAACATCTTCAACCATCATAAATATAAACGCAAATGGGGGAGAGGGTTCAAAAAAGCCTCTAGTTTTTTGTTAGACACAAAACGAACTACACATCCTCGTAAGGATTTTGCCTGGCATAGGAGCAAGCGTAATCCAATGTGGCGTGATCCTGAAACACCAAATTGGAGAAAAAGATTAGAAATAATAATTCTTTTGTCTTCAGTTGTTGGTATGTTAGGCATTGGTATTTATAGTAGCTTTTTTAAAATTAATGATATAAATATTGATGGTATTCAAAGAATTGATCAAAATGAGCTAAAAGAAGCTGTGCAAGGAGTGATTAATTACAAAAAACTTTTTATTTTCCCCGGCAATAACTATTTCGTGGTAAATGTCGATGAAATTAGGGATATTGTAAAGGAAAGATTTCCAATTGAATCAATAATAGTAAAAAAAATATTTCCAAATACAGTTGAAATAGCCTTATTAGAAAAAATTTCAACCATTATATATGATAATGGATCAGAATATTGTTATCTTGATACCAATGGTAGGGTAGTGGAGCTCATAAGAAAAGTCGGCGAAGATGAATGGTTAAACAAAACTGAAATTGTAACAACCACAAATGAATTGGGTGAGGAGATTTCAGAGGAAAAGATTATTGAACAAACACATATTCCCAATATTACCCAAATAGTGAAAGAAATGGGTGATTATCCAATATTGTACGATACTCGTAAACAGATGGTTGAGATAAATTCTGAGGTTATAAATGAAAAATTTGTTAGAGGTATTATTGATTGGTTTAATTTAATAAATAAAAATACATCTATCCCATTTAAATATATTATAATTGATAATGGGATAGGGGATGCAGTAATAAAAACAAAAGAAGGCTGGGATATAGTAGTAAGACTAGAAGAAAACGTTGAAACCCAGTTTCATGAGCTTCAGTATATTTTAAAAGAGAGGATAAATCAGAAGCCAATAAACTATGTTGACCTACGTTTTTTGGGGAAAGTTTATTGGCAATAAAAAAAACCAAATATTAATTTTCAAAATGAGGTCTTTTTTTTGTTTATTACTATTTTTGAAAAGTATTTTTTTTCTTGATAACTGCTTTATGTAATAATTCCTTCTCTCTAAATAATAAAAAATCTGCTAAATCCTCATTTGGTTCAAATATATAAATCATCATAAATTGTTCTTCAAAAGTTGGATAAGGTAATATTATAAATTGTTCTAGATTTTTATTCTTAAAATAATTGAAGATTTTATCTGGGTTTGTATTACCACATTCAATGATTATGGTTTTAGTATCAACAATAACATCGGGTACATAACCCTCAAACTCTTGTTCATATTTTATATTTTTATAACCACAAGATTGTAAATAATCATTAGCTACTAATTTCAGTGCCATATGACCAACGCTACCACCGACTATATCAAAAATTTGACAAAATCTTTATTATACATACATGTAAAGTTTAATCAATGTCTTTTAATGGATGAAAATCATGATGAGTTTTTTCGGCATAACGATCAGATGCGTGTACATAGCGCGTAGTTGTATCAAGTGATTCATGACCTAAAAGTATTTGAATTGCCGCCGGATTAGCACCATCCTCTACAAGATATGTTGCAAAACCGTGACGTAGGGAATGAGCTGAAATAGGAATATTAATTTTTAATTTTTCCCTGTAACGCTTTATTCTTTCTTGTAAATAATTTGTTGAAATTCTTTTTTTTGATGCTAAAATATCATCTTTTGCATTTGAACCACGCAAGGGAATAAATAACGCCGGAGATTGATCTGTTCTAATGACTAAATAATCATTGAGATATTTAAAAGCTCGCGGAGTCAAATAAACAAATCTTTCCTTTTTACCTTTTCCTCTAATAAAAATACGACCAGAATCATCTATTTGCACACAATCCAGATTAATTAATTCCGAAATACGCATACCAGTAGAAAATAATAATTCTAACATCGCCCTGTTTCTTTTGGCAGTAAACTGATTATTTTCAAAAGTTGAAGGTGCTTCAATCACTCTAATCAAATCATTTAATTCAGCTACTCGCGGATGTTTACGCTCCATTTTTACTAATTTTATAACTTCTGGTGGTACAGGACAATCCTGATCCATTTCTATCAAATAACGTAAATAGGATCGCAGAGAAGATAAGTGACGATTAATTGAAATGCTAGCTAATTTTTTTTCAGACTGTTCTTCTTTGGCTGTTTGTCGATCAATTGAATTTAAATAAGCTTTATATTGGTTAATTACTTGTTTGTCAACCTTAAGAAAGGGGATAGAAATTTCCAATAAAAAATCTTCAAAAATTTTTAAATCTCTTTCATAATTATAAACTGTTTCATCAGAATAATTATTAGTTTGTAAATAAAGTAAGAAGTTGTCAATTTCAGGTAGGGGAGTTTTGTTTATCATATTTATATATTTAAACTGAGTGTAAGAGATATTATACTCAGTTAGTATACCACTAGATAATATTGAATTCAAGTCACTTATCCACAGTTTTTATTAATTCAGCTCTCTTATAAGTATAGATTATAAATAATTTTATTTTTTACATTTATCCATGTGTAATAATTTAATAATCTTATTTATTTTATTATAATACACTCTTCTTTTTTATACTAACAGCCTCTACATTTTTGATATTATGCGACGCCACAAAAACGAGTCTTTAAAACCTAGGTCATAGTATACCCCTAACCTTAGCCAAAAAACCCTATCACTACAAGGTCTTTGTGTGCTTTACCCTCTAATAACCTGGTCTTTGTAATTTCTTACAAAATTTTTTTTTACCTTTCTAACAAATTACTTAATTACTAATTACTTTATAAAATAAAAAAACTTACAATCACGCAAGTTTCTTATTTAATCTATATCCCCCACCTCTTAAACACACTATCCCCTGCTTCAATATTGTGCGACACTTACATATCAGTCTTACCAATCTTTAATTAAGTAATTAAGTGGATTCACAGGAATACCATTTTTTCTAACTTCAAAATGAAGATGTGCCCCTGTAACAAAAGGACCAGCACCAACAGTACCGGGTGAACCACCAGAATAACCTATTATATCCCCTCTTGTTACAAATTGATCCTCGCTAACTGTGATTCCGCTCATATGACCGTATACAGTAGAGATTCCACCAGAATGTATAATCATTACATAACTGTAACAGGATGAAACAGAACAATGTTTCGCTCTAGCCACATAACCGGACCCTGCAACTTTTAGGGCTGTACCTTGGCTAGCTCTAATATCAATTCCACTGTGTTCAAATATATGGCGATAAGGATAATCTGGATCATGAAAATAAGATGTTATGTAACGGCTCTGAGTGGGCCAGTTAAGTTTAGTAGAGTCACCAGATATATTACTCAATTTATCCTGCTCTTCTAATTTACGTCTAACCTCTCTCTCAATAGCTGCTGTTTCAGCCTCAATCTGCTGGTATTGTTGTTTTAGACTACCGAGTAGTGTATTATATTTAGCTTCGGATGAATGTGTTTGATCTAATAAATCATTTTTTAAAAAAGATTGTTCTTCTAAGTCAATCTTTTTTTGATCTAGGTCTTCCTTTATTTCCTCATAGGTTTTCTTTCGCTCTTCGGTTTGTGTTTTCTTTCCTTCTAAATCCTCCTTTGCTATTTTTATACTCCTCACACTTGCCCCCATATTTTTTTCTATATTTTGTAGATTCTGTAATTTATTATAAAACTCGGAAAAATTATCATAAGACGCGGCAATTTCAATATAATTCTTATCATCATTTTGATAAATTACTCTTATTAATTCTGCCAGCATTTTTTGCTGTTTTTTAATGACTTTTTCTTTATCTTCTATGGAAAGCCCTAGAGCTTCAATTTCAAAAATTAAAGAACCAAGCTTTTCCTCAGTTGCTTCTATGTCAAGCTCTACTTGGGCAACACGATTATTAATCAAGGCCATTTGATTGGACAAAGAAACGGCCTCCAAGCGTTTTTCATTAATTTTAACTTTATAATCAGCAATACTCTGCTCTATCTGTTTAATTTTGGCTTTTTTTTCTGCAATAGCATTATTTAATTGATCAATTTCTGACTTATTACCACCGACGTTTTCTGTGTAAACAAAAATCGGCTGGAAACTTAGTCCAACTATTAGTATAAAAAATAATAATAGTAGTATCTTTTTCATATAAACATTATAGCACATTTGCTCATAAATGATAAATGATAGGTGATAAATGATATTTTTCTTAGTAAATATATCATTTATCACCTATCATTTATTTGCAAATACAGGTTAAAATCCCTTATTATGACAACTTATCAACAGCCATTTTTACTCTATCCAAAGTCTTTTCCTTACCTAAAACCCCAGCAATCTCAAATGGTCCGGGAGAATTTTTTAGACCTGACAAAGCCACACGTACTGGCCACAAGACATCACCATTACCAAATCCCTGTTCCTTTATCCAAGGTAAGACTTTTTCTTCCAATATCTCTTTGTTCCACTCCCCCCGTCTTCGATCCTCGCTTTCGCTCGGAGCTACGCCGGGCAAGCTAGTTAAAAATTCTAAAAGTAAGCTCAATTTCTCTTTTGCATCTTCTTTGGTGGCTTTTTTCCATACTAAAAGATCTGGCTCAAATTGCAACTCAGTTGCAAAAATAAAACTTAAATTATCCACTAACTCTATCAAAGTATTAGCTCTCCCCTGCTCTAAAGCAACCACGTCGGAAAGCTGAAAGCTGAAAGCTGAAATATTAATTCCCTGATTAACAAAAAATGACTTTGCTCTGTCAGCAAGTTCGCTAGGATTCATTTTCATTATATACTGCTGATTATACCAATTCAATTTTTCACGATCAAACACAGAAGGCGCTTTACCAACTTGTGTAATATTAAATTCTTTTTCTAACTGTTCTAAACTAAAAATTTCTCTTTCATCTCCAGGATTCCAACCAAGAAAAGCAATGAAATTTACTAATGCTTCTGGTAAATATCCTTTTTCTTTGAAATCTTCTACAGACACATCACCATGACGCTTTGAAAGTTTTTGTTTTTTTTCATTTACAAGCAATGATAGATGGGCAAACTGTGGAATTTCCCAGCCAAACATTTTATAAAGCTCTAGATGCTTTGGGGTAGATGGAAGCCAATCTTCACCACGAATAACGTGAGTTATACCCATCAAATGATCATCTACCACAACTGCTAAATGATAAGTTGGAAAACCATCTGTTTTAAGCAGAACCTGATCATCAATTAATTCATTTTTAAATTCAACTTTACCTCTAACTAAATCATTGAGCTCTGTTACGCCATCTTTAGGCATCTTCATTCTAATCACATAACTCTCCCCTGCCTCAATTTTTTTTTTAGCTTCTTCTAAGCTTAAATCACGGCAACAGCCATCATAACCTGTTGGTTGTTTATTTAATTCTTGGCTTTTTTTAACTTCTTCCAGACGTTCTTTGGAGCAAAAACAATAATAAGCATGGCCTTTTTCAACAATTTCATCAATATATTTTTTATAAATTTCTAAACGTTCTGATTGTATATATGGACCATTATCACCAGTTTGAGTAACTTTACCGTTTTCAGTCAAATCAACACCCTCATCTAGCTTAATTCCAGCCCAGTGCAAGGAATTTAATATATTTTCTACCCCGCCTTCAATAAATCTTTCTCTGTCAGTATCTTCTATGCGCAATAAAAATTTGCCACCATTTTTCTTGGCAAATAGATAAGCAAACAAAGCAGTTCTCAGATTTCCAACATGTAAAAAACCAGTTGGTGATGGTGCAAAACGTGTTTTCATAAGTTTAACCGTTGTCATCCCGAGCGGAACGCAGTGGAGCCGAGGGATCTCTTTAGAAATTAATTTAAAACTTTTTAGTTATTTACCAAATTTAATATCATCAAAATCAATCTTTCCAGCATATTTTGGATCTTCTTTAATAAACTCAGTTAGAACTCTAATGAAAATTTCTTCCTCTTCTGGATCAAATTTATATTTATCAGCCATAAATTTATTTACAATTTCTTGATTTTCACCATGGTCAACTGCTAAAAAATCAAACAAAAAATGTCTAAACAACTTAGCCTCAACTTTTTTGCCACTTAATTCTTGTGGCATTAATCCATCTGCCAGCTGATGTAACCGCTGAGAAAAGCCAAATCCACTTTCTTGATTAAATCCCCTATGAACCACACCAAGATTGGGTACTGTATATTTTTTTTCCGTCATATTTTAAATTTATATAATTTTATAAAAAAAGATCCTTCACTACGTTCAGGATAGGTGGGACATCAAAATCCCCCCAGCTACAGCCACATTTAGCGACTCAGCTTCTCCTTTACCTGAAATAGTATAATTCTTATCAGACATTTTTTCAACTTCTTTTCTAACACCGTGAGATTCGGAACCTAAAACAAAGATGGTTTTGCCGGTGATTTTTAATTTATTTAAATCTTCACCATTCATAACTAGTGAACATATTTTGTACTCATACTTTTCTTTAAAAATTTTCAGAGTTTTTTCCAAACCGGCACTTTCAAAAATATCCACATGAAAGATAGAACCCATAGTTGAGCGTACTACTTTATCATTATACGGATCCACACAGTCTTCTGATAATAAAATACTTTCTATTCCAAACCAATGAGCAGTACGAATAATTGTTCCCAAATTCCCTGGATCCTTGATATTATCTAGGCAAATTATATATTTGTCATTAGTAATATCTTCTGGTCTAACTTCCTGTTGAGAAATAATGGCCATAATACCAGGAAATGTGTCCGTAGTTTTGATACCATCCACATCTTGTCGCCCACAAAACTCCACTTGTACTTCTTCCTTCTCAGCTTTTTTTATAATTTGTTTCATCTCTGGTTCATCACGTTTATTTCCCTCAATAATGATTAAAACAATTTCCCAGTCAGAATTAAGTGCTTCATCTATACCTTTTATTCCCTCAATCAAAAACTCACCAAATTCTTTACGAAACTTTTTTTGTTTTAATTGGTTTATGTGTTTTACTATTGATTTTGATAACATAAGGTTCAATTTATCCCGAGCGAGTCCATTGAGCGTGAGCGAAAATGGACGACGACCGCGTGTCGCCTAAAGCTTAAGAGGTGGCGCAGGGATATTTCCTAAATTAAAATTATTATAATGTAAATACTTTGCATTTTAGAAATGACAGAGGTGAGAAAGATCCCTCAATCACTTCGTGTATTTTCGGGATAAACTCAAAAATACAAAAGTTGCTTTAAAAATCCTCCCCACTCTCTTCGGCTCTCTAACCAAACGATACAACCACTCCAAACCAATCTTCCTCATCCAAACTGGTGCGCGTTTAGTTTTTCCAGAAATAAAATCAAATGATCCACCAACACCCATAGCAACTTTTACACTTGGAAGATCTATCAGATTCTCTTCAATCCATTTTTCCTGCTTTCCATGACCAAAGGCGACAAATAATATATCTGGCGCTGATGTTATTATATCATACATCAAGTCTTCATTCTTGTCTTTGTTGTACACAAGTGTTGTTCTGTTGTTATGTTGTTCTGTTGTTATAGACGGACCCATGCTGTGCCCAACTATTTTTAATAGAGGAAACTTCTCTTGTAGAACTTCAGCTGTCTTTTTTACCACCTCATCTGATCCACTTCCTAATAGATAAATACTTTTATTTTCTTTTTCAGCTAATTCACAGATGTCTAGCATCAGATCTACTCCGGGAATGCGCTTCAACTGTCCCCGGCTTGCTATTTCAAGACCTTTTCCGTCGCAAATATTCAAATCACCACTATTCAAAATTTCTTTAAAATATTGATCCTTCCTAGCATCTACGAGCATCTCTGGATTAGGAGTGAAAATTTTGTTTTGCTTATCTGATTGCAAAAAATCAGCTACTGTTTCAAGAACTTGTTTTTTATTTACATTATCAATTCTTACGTCTAATATTTTTACATAATTCATATCACGTATTACAAAACAAATGTTATGTGTTATGTGATTTAGAATCTAAAGCGGAGAATCGAGATGTCGTGCTTGACCCACTCCGACACCCCGCTTTAAATTCTAAAATGAAGGGAGGAGGGTGGCTGAGTTTGAAAAACTTACCAAAACAACGCGCAAAGGAACATACCAGTGCCCCGTCATTTTAGTAGCCTTGGCGCTCTACAATCCCAATCCACCCTCCATTTCAAAATTTAATTATCGTAATTAACATAAATTTATGCTAAAATACCTCCATATCCTACCACACTTGACAAATTTTTACAAGATGTTATAATGGATTAGCACTCAGATATTGAGAGTGATAATCATAACTTTATCCCGAAACTACACGAAGTGAGTGCTGTGCCCACCTCTGGAGGGAGAGATCTTTCGAAGAGAAAGTACTTCGACTTACATTTATATTACATAACCCAACATACCTACTCTTCGAAAGATCCCTCGTCGTAAATATTTTTTTTTAGAAAAATATTTCCTCTGTCGGGATTAACTAAAAAATATGCTACCAAACAACTTCACAATAAAAACCCAAGAAGCCCTGCAACGTGCTTCACAAATAGCCAATGAAAACGGCCAGCCCCAAGTAGAACCACCTCACTTGTTCTTTGCTTTACTTGAACAAGAGGAAGGTATTGTTATTTCAGTTTTGAAAAAATTAAAAGTTAATCTAAAAGAACTACGAGACAACGTTCAAACAATGATAAATTCTCTACCGAAACAAAAAGGAGCCCAGCCTCAGCCAAATACTATGGGGCAAATCTTGATGGGACAAGCCATGATGTATATTTTGCAAAATGCTGGCAATGAATCAAAAAAGATGGGCGATGAATTCATTTCTGTTGAACACCTACTTTTAGCATTTTTGACTAATAAAAATCCAATTTCTGATGCAATGTCTTCTCAAAAAGTTCAGTATGATGATGTTTTAAAAGTTTTGGCAACTGTACGCGGAACTCAACGAGTTGACTCCCCCACTCCAGAAGCAAAGTTTCAAGCTCTGGAAAAATATTCAAAAAATCTTACAGATTTAGCAAAAAAAGAAAAACTTGATCCAGTGATTGGTCGCGATGATGAAATTCGTCGTGTGATGCAGGTTTTATCTCGTCGAACTAAAAACAATCCTGTTTTAATTGGCGAACCCGGAGTTGGAAAAACAGCTATTGCCGAAGGTTTAGCCCAGCGAATTGTAGATGGTGATGTTCCCGAAGGTTTGAAAGACAAAGAAATTGTTGCACTAGACATCGGATCACTCGTAGCTGGGACAAAGTTCAGAGGTGAATTTGAAGAAAGATTTAAAGCTGTAATGAAAGAAGTGATTGATTCAGCCGGTAAAATTATTTTATTTATTGACGAACTTCATACTATTGTTGGTGCCGGATCAAGTGAAGGTGCGGTTGATGCCAGCAACATGTTAAAGCCAGCTCTAGCTCGGGGTGAACTTCATACTATCGGTGCAACAACAATTAAAGAATACCAAAAATATATTGAAAAAGATGCCGCTTTTGAGCGTCGTTTCCAACCAATTATGGTTCAAGAGCCAAATGTTGATGATGCCATTGCTATTTTGCGCGGAATAAAAGAAAAATATGAAGTCCATCATGGTGTTCGTATTACTGATCCAGCCATCGTAGCATCGGTTGAATTATCTGTCCGCTATATTTCCGATAGATTTTTACCTGATAAAGCAATTGACTTGATTGACGAAGCAACTTCAGCTCTACGTATGGAAATTGATTCAATGCCAGATGATCTTGATAAAATGAAACGCAAAATGATGAAAATAGATATTGAACTTCGGGCGCTGAAAAAAGAAACTGATGAAGAATCCAAAGATCGCAGTAAAAAATTAAAAGAAGAATTAGCAAACTTAAAAGAAAAAAGTAATGAAGTAGAGGTTCATTGGAAAAATGAAAAGGAAGTCATTACCAAAATTCGCGATCATAAAAAACAAATTGATAAATTAAAGCAAGAAGCAGAAATTGAAGAGCGTAAAGGCGACTTGCAAAAAGTTGCTGAAATTCGCTATGGAAAAATTCCAACCATGGAAGAAGCCATTAGAAAATATGAACGCGATTTAGCTGAAGTTCAAAAAGGTAGAGCGATCTTAAAAGAAGAAGTAACTGAAGAAGATATTGCCGGTGTTGTTGCTCGCTGGACTGGTATTCCAGTTTCAAAAATGCTTCAAGATGAAGTAAAAAAATTAGCTCACATGGAAGCAGATCTGGGTCAACGTGTTATTGGTCAAGAAGAATCAATCACAGCTGTCTCTAATGCTATTCGTCGTTCTCGCGCTGGCATTGCCGAAGAAAAACGTCCAATTGGTTCATTCATCTTCATGGGGCCAACTGGTGTTGGTAAGACTGAAATGGCAAAAGCTCTAGCAGAATTCATGTTCAATGATGAAGAGGCTCTGGTTAGAGTTGATATGAGTGAATACATGGAAAAACACTCCGCCAGCAAGATGATCGGCTCCCCTCCTGGCTATGTTGGCTATGACGAAGGCGGACAACTGACAGAAATAGTTCGTCGTCGCCCTTACTCTGTCATTTTGTTTGATGAAATAGAAAAAGCTCATCCCGATGTCTTCAATATGATGTTACAAATTTTGGAAGATGGTCATTTGACTGATGCCAAAGGCAGAAAAGTTAATTTCAAAAACACAGTTATAATCATGACAAGTAATATTGGTTCAGAAATGATAATGGAAATGGGACGCACTGGTGACTTTGGGTTCGGAGATGAAGGCAAGAAAACTGACAAGCAAAAAGAAAAAAACATGAAAGACAAAATCATGGAATCTCTTCGTGAAAGATTTAAACCAGAATTTTTAAACCGTGTAGATGAAATTATAATGTTCCACCCACTAGATGAAAAACAAATTAGATCAATTGTTGATTTGCAACTTGCAATAGTTGCTAAACGTTTGGAAGATAAAAAAATTACAATAAATATCACAGACAAAGCCAAAGACTGGCTTTCTAAAAAAGGCTATGATCCAAACCTAGGTGCCAGACCTTTGAAACGTGTAATTCAAACTGAACTCCTTGATCCCCTAGCTATGCAGATTATTGAAGGCAAGATTGAAGATGGTAGTAAAGTGAAGGTTGAGGTGGAGAAGGATAAGATAGTAATTAAGTAATTGAGTAATGAAGTAATAAAAATAGACCATACCATAGTATGGTCTATTTTTATGTAGAAAGGAAATGATAATGTCCTAGTACAAGGAAATAGAAATGTCCTATCATCTATGGTAGTATATTGGATTAGTTTTAACCAAATATACACTATGGATAATACATTTCTAACTATGAGCAATCGAGAATTAAATC
>JBDRSF010000036.1:0-25529 GCA_043825135.1 Candidatus Magasanikiibacteriota bacterium | reverse complement strand
AAGCTATTAATTAATTCTAAAACAATTGTAGGCTATGCCCTTGCTTTGCTAATGATTGTTTTGAGTTTTGGTTTTGTCCCACCAGCAAATGCAGACGATACGACACCCACATTAACAATTGGGTCTCAAACAGCCATGTATAATGATGTTATTAGTGTTCCAGTGACAGCAGATTTTACAAATATTCAGGCAATTCAACTCAGTATAAATTATTCTGAGTCATTGTTGAAATATATTGGTTGTTCGTCTACCCATGTGGTCTGTTCTACGGATGTGGCTTCATCTACTGATAAAATTAATCTTACATGGTACGATGTATCAAATTTTTTAACTTTGAATAATGAAAATTTATTAACATTACAGTTTCAAGTAATAAGTCCTAGTGTTGTTGACACAGTTTTATCTTTTACACCGGTAGAAATAATTAATGGTACTGATGTGGATATTACAGGTAGTATCAATTTTAACTCTGGTACACTAACGTTAAACCCTGTCGCAACACTTTCTAGTATTGAAATAACAACACCTGCAGATAAACTTACTTACACAGTAGGGGATACCTTAGATATTACTGGTCTAGAGGTTACCGGAACTTATAGCGATACTTCAACAAAAGTTGAAACTATTACAGTTGATAATGTATCTGGTTTTGATAGTTCAGCTCCGGCCATTGGTCAAGTTCTAACCATTACAGTTGAAGGAGAGACTACAACTTATACGATTGATATACTAGATACCACTCCACCAACTGTATTATATTCTGATCCAACCGATGATTCTATTAATGTTTCTATAAATTTTGAACCAACACTTGTGTTTAGTGAATTTATTGATGCGACTACGATGAAAGCGGTGAATATTCAATTGCGTGAGTATGATGATAATAGTGCTGTACCTGCCATCCTAAAGTTAACAAAAGAAGATACTGTCGTTATTGCTCCTTCGTCTCCGCTGGAATATAATAAACAATATTATTTTTGGATAGGTACTGGGCTTACAGATTCTAATGGGGTTGCTTTTGTGAAAGATACTTGGTATCAGAATCAAAAATCTCAGCATGAATTTATCACTGAATCTATACCACTTAGTTCAGAAAAAGATATTACATCCTTTAGTTTTTCAGAAGGTGCTGGCACCATAACAGAAACAGACATAACTATTACTGTACCATATGGTACAGATGTGAGTACTCTTACTCCAACAATCTCACTTTCTGGCGGAACAGTTAGTCCTTTAAGTGATGTAGCCCAAGATTTTACTAATCCAGTAGTTTATACCGTTACAGCAGAAGATTCTACAACACAAGTTTACACCGTCACTGTGACTGTTGCCCCTAATACAGTAGCAAATATTATTTCTTTCGATTCTACTGCTCCAATCGCTAACGGTGTTATTAACGGCACTAATATTACTTTGACAGTTCCCTTTGGTACTAGTCTAGTTGATCTTCCTATAGCCATTATATTGTCTCCTGAGGCCTCAATTAGCCCCGTAGCTGGTAATACAACCTTTGTTGATGGTATTCCAGTCACTTATATTGTAACGGCTCAGGATAGTGTTACAACTCAAAATTATTCAGTCACAGTAAATATCGCTGCTAGCACTGCCAAAGATGTCACATCATTTGATTTTAATGGCCTGACTCCAAATGTGACCGGTGCTATTAGTGGAACTGATATTACTTTGAATGTACCATACGGTACTGATGTCACAACACTTATTCCATCCATTGGAATTTCTGGAGCTTCTATCAATCCAGCTTCTGGCGTGCCCCAAGATTTTACCAGTCCAGTAACTTACACTGTTACTGCGGCTGATAATTCAACCCAAAATTATACGGTTACAGTTATTATTGCTGACCCATCTGATTTAAGCGCCTTAACCACTGCTATTGCCACAGCGCAAGGCAAGTATGATGGAGCTGTTGAGGGAATCCTTCCTGGTCAATATCCAGCACCTTTAAAAACTAATTTACAAACAGCTATTAATAATGCCTCAGCTATAACTAACTCTGACACACAATCTGTTGTTGATGCGGGTGTGATTACACTAAATAACGCCGTCGTTACGTTTGAAGCAGGTGTAGTGCCACCCGACACCACAGCACCAGTTATTTCTTTACTAGGTGATGCTGTAGTTAATTTAACAGTTGGTGATTCATATACTGATGATGGAGCCACTGCTCTTGATAACGTAGATGGTGATATCACAGGTGATATTATTATTGTTAATTTGGTAGATGTGAACACAATAGGAGTTTATTCAGTTACCTATAATGTTTCTGATACAGCTGGTAATGATGCTGTTGAAGTAACTAGAATAGTTAATGTGACAGTAAAGCCAGTAGTTACCTCGCCAAGTGGTGGCACAAGTTACCAGGCACCTGTCTTTAATGCTCCGGTTGGTAATTTTAAAGTAACTATTAATAATGGTGATGCCGAAACTAATTCTACCACTGTTAATTTAATTTTGAATGGTGGCACAGCTGTAAAAATGGCTATTTCCAATTCTTTTAACTTTGAAGGCATTTCTCTGGAAACATATAATGCTACAAAGACCTGGGTACTCTCGGATGGTATTGGATCAAAAACAGTTTATGTTAAATTCTTTAATCAAAATAATATAGCTTCGTCAGTTGTTTCTGCTACAATAAAACTAGTAAATAAATCAACAATTACCACTCCCGTTGTAGTTCCTACCAAGACAATTGTAATTCCTGCTCCTGTTACCACTGGCCAAGTCTTAGGTGTTAAGATTACTCTTGTTGATGAATTAATAGCTAAAACCAAGTTCGGTACTAGAAGTGATGATGTAAAACTATTACAAACAGAATTACGTAAGTTAGGTCATTTTCCAACTAATGTTGATAGTACTGGATATTATGGTCCTATTACTAAGACAGCAGTAGAAAAATACTTGGCTAGCATTAAATAAATCTAAAAAAAATCCACCCAAAGAATTAATCAGGGTGGATTTTTTAAAAAGATTTGTGTTATAATATGTCTATGCGCAAAACTTTTAAAAAGTATTTTATACCACACGAGGAAAATAATTATCACCCTCATTTTTTACATACCAAAAGAACGGTATTTTATGGATTAGTCTTTTCGTTAGTAAAAGTCGTGATGGTGACATTTGTTGTGTTATTACCAACAGAGGTTTTTGTTTTACCCGATGTCTTGGCTGAAGAACAACGACAGATAGTGAAATTAACCAACGAAGTCCGTATTGATAGAGGATTACCGGCTTTAGTGGTAGCTACTAAATTAGAAACTTCTTCACAAAACAAAGCCAATGATATGGCTGAAAAAGAGTATTTTGCCCACACCCAAGACAATCAAACTGTGTCTGCTTGGCTAAAATCAGTTGGCTATAAATACGAAACAGCTGGGGAAAATCTGGCTGTTGGCTATAGCACTGCTGAAGATATTGTAAATGCCTGGAAAAATAGTCCGTCTCACTATGCTAATCTTATTGACACAGACTTTATTGAACTTGGAGTAGGTTTGGCCGGTGGGGTTTACAATAATCAACCAACTGTTTTTATTGCCCAACATTTAGCTTCGCCCCTTTCTTTTGAAGAAAGTACAAAAGATCCTGTAAGTGTGGTTGCAGAAGTAAAAAACGAAAAAATTGTAGTTGAAAAACCGACTGAAACAGAAGTGATTAAGGCAGAGATTACTGAATCAAATAATACGTCAACATCAGTATTGTCTGCCAAGGTTGAAAACGTCTCACCAACTGCCAATCCTGTAATGGATTTAGAGGCTCCAACCCCAATAGATAAATATATACAGTCAAAAAGTGTACTTTCACCAATTACTAGTATATTTAAAGTGTCGAAAAATATTTATCTAGGTGCAATTTGCTTCTTTATTTTTGCTTTGTTGTTGAGCGTATTTTATGAAATTCATAAGAAACACCCCCATGTAATTTTTCAAACCTCTGGTCTCATTGCTTTGTTGATTGTACTTTGGAGATTTTAGATCCTGTTAAGCACGGATCGTGGTGTTTAGCGACTTATCCACAGCCACCATTGATTATTTTTTGATTTCATGTAATAGTATACATACAAATTAGATTAACTTACTTAGGTTTGGTGAATTTTTAATATGACATCAGCCCAAAAACAATTTTATTATAGTTTTGAAATAGGAGTTATTATTGGGTTGTTTCAAAAAACTGAAAATGTATTAAATCCCCTTATTTGAGGGGATTTTTTGTTTTTAAAATTTTTTAAATATTTTATTTTTAATTAAACTTATTCATATGTTTAGAAACTTCAAGACCATTAGATTAGCCATTAGTATCATAGTTATATTTCAATTTGGCTTTCTGATGCCACTTGCGCCGGTTTTGGCGCAGGAGGCAATTGATTTGTCTGTAGAAACTGGTGATGTCATTATTGAATCTATACAGCTAGATACGGAGAGCGTCGAGCCGAGTATTTTAATTGATAATGTCACTTTGGTTGAAAATCAGGTAAATTATTCAGATGATCAAAGCTCAGAAATAACTTTGACTTTGCCTCCCGTTGAGACGGTTGATAATGAGCCAGTTTCTGTCTCTGTCGGCGAAGATCAAAGCACAACTAGTGAGACTATTGGAGTTGGAGATCTTTTATCTAACCCTTTTATAAATATTATCAATGTAGATGATTCATCTGATGCAGAAGATGTTGAAGTACTTAATTTGAACTTAGATTCTAACTCAGACGATGTTTTAATATCTGATATTACTTTGATTGGTGAGGGGGGAGATAGCGAAGAAAATAATCCTGCTATTATTCAAAATAATAATGATTTTTCTGTTACTAGTACTGATAGCTTGTCGTCCTCAGAACAATTAGATATCAATCAAGTTAATATTATTTTAGATAATAAACAAGCTGCTGATGAGGTGTTTGAAAATCTTTTAATTTTTGATGAGCCTGAACAGGAAGAAATTATGATTGATAATACCTTGTTTGAGGTTGTGGATGAGCTTACCGATAGAGGAGAGTTGCCTGATGGTGGAATTATTGAGCGTCATTATCTCAGCCCTAGAGAATTATATACTGATGAAAGTGGAATTAAAAGAGTTAGACCAGAAGGCTGGCATAAATTTTATGATGATGAAAGATCAAGATTAGTCCAGACAGAAGGAAATGGATATGATTTTTCTATTCCAGTTTCCGAAGATTATTCAGTAGAAATATTATCTGGTGATGTGGAAATTGTAAAAGGTGACGAGGTAATTAGTAATTTTATCCCTCAAGAGGCTAGATTTGAACAACACAGAGAAGATTTAGAAGATACATCAAGAGTAGTAACACAATATAAGGGAATTTATCCTAATATTGATATAAATTTTATTGACAAGAGAGACAAAAGAACAAAAGAAATCATTATTAATGAAAAGATGAATCTTGGGGATGGGGAGAACCTTTTGTTTTGGGAAATATATAAATTACCAAAAGATTCAGCAGTGTTAGTTGGAGGAGAAGAATATACAAAAAATATTCAGACAAAATCAGCTGTGGAGGTAAAGATGTCTAATGGAAAAAAATTTATTGTGACACCATCTGTAATTTTTGATTCGCTTTATACTAATGAGGAGTATCGTGAGATGTCTGCTCAAGGTATAGAGCATATGGTTGTTTTTGATAAAGATAAATCCGAATTGAGAATTGGATTAATTGCCCAGGGAAGTTATTTGAATGATGAAAAACGAGTTTATCCAATTGTTATTGATCCTACCTATTATACCTGTGATACTGGTACTTGCGAAGGAGATATATATCTTTACTGGTTAACGGGTGTAAGTGCTTGGTATTCACCTAATTTAATAATGGGCTATGATTATGCTAATGGGGTTGGCAATTGCAGTCCAGGCGGAGATGCGAGTCGACATACAGTTTTAAAATTTAATTTTGCCGGTGCCACTCTTAATAAAGATGTTGAAAGTGCGACAGTATTTTTAAAAAGAGATCCTACTAAAACTGGTTGTGGGGAATATAATTCAAATATTAGTTTTAGGCCTAAAAAAATAACCAAAAGTTGGGCACTTGCGAGTAATATAACTTATAATTATGTTAGAAGCACTTTGCAGTCAGGTGGAAATACAAAGAATTTAAGTCAATCTAATTTATATACTGATTACGGATTTGTTTTAGATAATACGATGGTAAAAAATTGGATTAATGGAGTGGGTGGAAATTATGGAGTTTTGATTGAACCTACTGATAATTTTCCTAGTGGTACAACGGTCCCAACATCATGGAGTAGTAAACAAAGGTTATTTTGGTTTTATTCATCAAATTATAATTCTTCTTATGATCCATACTTACAAGTTACTTATGTGACTGCTGTTTATACTCCTGATTTGACAATTAATTCAAAAAGTTTAAGTAAAACTTCGGTTTTACAAGGTGAATCAATTACCGCCTATGTAAAAGTTAAAAATAGTGGTAATGGCAGTGCTGGTTCATCTTATGTGGGTTACTATTATTCAAATGATAGTAATTGTACAACCGGCGATACATATTTAGCCCAAGATTCAACAGAATCACTTTCGGCTGGTCAAATTTCGGCGCAAGATAGTGCTACAATCACCATACCAAGTAGTGCTACACCCGGCACTCGCTATATTTGTTTTATTTCAGATTATTATGGCAACATAACTGAATCTAATGAAAACAATAATACCGGATATGTGCAAATAACAGTTTCTGCACCGATTTTAGATCCCGACCTGCAAATTTACGACAAATCTCTTAGTTCAAATACTGTTGAACAGGGCGGACAAATAAGCGCATATACTAGAGTAAAAAATTATGGTTCTGGAAGTGCCGGCTCATCCTACGTTGGTTATTATTATTCAACTGATAGTAGTTGTTCAACATCTGATTCTTATTTAGATCAAGATTCAACCGAAGCACTATCTGCTGGTCAAGTTTCGGCGCAAGACAGTGCCACTATTACCATACCAAGTAATGCCACCCCCGGCACTCGCTATATTTGTTTTATTGCAGACCGCAATGGTTCTGTAACTGAATCAAATGAGAGTAATAATACATCCTATCTTTCTATTACTATTAATGCATCTAACCAACCCCCGAACACCTGTTCACTCACTTCACCATCAAATGGATCGCCAAATCAAAACACTTCACTTACTTTGGACTGGTCTTGTTCTGACCCCGATGGTTCAATTGTAAATTATTATTTACAAATTGATAATAATTCTAATTTTTCCTCACCATTTTATGCTAATTGGCTAGGTAATGCGAATTCAAATTTTGGCGTTAGTAATCTGAGCTATAGCACCACATACTATTGGCGGGTAAAAGCAAAAGATGATGATAATGCCGAAGGGGCATATAATAGTCCTGCTTGGTATTTTACCACCAAGAATCAACCAGCACCGGGTGGTGGTTCTTCGTGCGATTTTAATTGTGATCCAAATAATAATAATGATGGAGACACGCAAGTGGAAACAGAAGAGGCAAATGAAGGTTTGAGTGATAATATTCCAAACATAAGTCCGGTTAGTGAAGCTTCAAAAAAAGAAAATAGTAATAAAAATGACGATAAGGGTGCTGATCCTGTAAACCTGCGTACTGGTTCGTTTGAATTGACTCAAACAGATTTAGTTTTACAAGGTAGGGGAGAAAATGTTGATTTTACAAGATATTATAATAGTAAAACAGAAAAAAATGCTCGTTTTGGAGTTGGTTGGAAATATTCATATAACCAATATTATTTCAAAGATCCGACAACTAATAAGGTTGTGGTTTACAAAGGTGGTAATGTTGCCAATATTTTTGAATACGATGGTAGTAAATATATTTCACCAGGGGAAACCGACAAATTGTATCCAGATGCTGGCGGTACATATTTAATTTTAGAAAAATTTAGTGGAACAAAATATTATTATTCTACCAAGTTGACTGATAATATGGGTTTGCTCAAAAAGATATCAGATAGCAATGGCAATGAAACACAGTTTGATTATACTTTAAGGCGTGCTGTAGATATGTTAGCTCAGGTAGTAGATTCATCTGGTAGGTCTATAACTTTTGAATACGGAGATATTTTAGATGATAAAAAATGGGATAAAATAACTAAACTTACTTATTCTACTGGCGATCCTAATACAAAAACGACAGTTGATTATATTTATGAAGAGTTGAGTGGTGGAGTCGTGGCTTTAAAAGAAGTCAAAAGGACTAGGCTTTATGACGGTCAGTCTGAAATTCAGACAGACAAATTTACTTATGCCAAATATGGTACTAGTGATGTTTATAGATTAGCTACCCAAGAAGATGCCAGAGGTACAATTCTTTACAATACTTATGATAGTGAAGGCAGAACTACTGTACAAGAAGAATATAATCCGAATGTTGATGAGGTTGGCACATCTCGCTTAGTTTGGACATTGGATTATTTAGGTGAAGATCCAAGTGTCGTTGGTGATGATTATTGCACCCTAGTAAAAAATTATTCAGATGAAGTTAATTATACAGACCAAAAATTTTGTTACAATGCAGATCATTTGAAAGTGTATGAAAATAATAATGGCAACAAAATAACTTATACTCGTGATGCAAATGGAATGGTAACTAATATTATAAGAGATAATGGTGTAGAGGGTCAGACAGAGATACAGTATCAATATGATAGTCAGAAAAGAGTGACAAAGGAAATACTACCAGATACAGATTTTTATCATACTGAAACTTGGTATGCCTATGGTGCATTTAACAGAGTAGAACATAAATATATTTATGTTTGGGATCTGGGCGAGGATTACACCGCATTGAACGCCAATGCCACTAAGCATACTAGCTATAATATCAATCCGCTCAATGGTAATATTTTATCAATTACATATCCTGATAATATTACTGAATCATTTACCTATGACAGCTATGGAAATGTTTTGACGCACACTGATAAAAATGGTAATTTAACAACTTATATTTATGATGCGGGTGGTAATTATGTTTTAAGTGAAACTGAGCAAGTTATTTTGCCAGATGGTTCTAATCAAACTATTACCAAAACTTATGAGTATGATGAATATGGCAATAGAATTAAATATACTTCACCTCGGAATTTTGAATTTACATACGAATATGATACCAAAGGTAATTTACGACAAGAAACCAATCCACTGGGTGGTAGCAGGACTTATGATTATGACATAGAAAATCATAGGACTGATATGTATGACGAGCTGAATCGACGGACAGAGTATATTTACCAGACAGACATTAGTGCTAGTTTATTGCAAGAAAAAAAATATAGTTTGAACGGGACAAAAATAATTAGCATTAGTAATGATTATGATAATTTGGGCAGAGTAAAAACCACTTATGATGCTAACGGCAATGTAACTAATTTTGTTTATGATGGGGATGGTAGAATCTTTAAAAAGATTGAGACCTTCAAAACCACTGAATTTTCATATTATGCCAATGGTAATTTACAGTTTGAGTTTGTATATGTAACAGGACAGTCTTCCACGAATTGGCTAAATAAAACCGGATATTTTTATGATGAGCGAAATAATTTAGTTGAAACTAGACAGTACAAGGTAGGTGGTAGTTATATTTTCACTATTAATGAATATGATGGTTTTGATCGCTTGGTAAAAAGCATAGATGCAAGTGGCAATGAAACAATCTACACTTATGATTTGAATGATAGGCTGACTACCACAGTTGATTCGGCTGGGAACACCACAGCATATAATTATGATGATAATGGTAATAAGACCGGAGAAAAACTACCTAGTTGTTTTGCAGATCAGAGTAAGTGCAACTCCCTTGGTTTTAGTAATAGCTATTTTTATGACGGGGCTGATCGTCTAATTAAAGTTACTAATGCAGATAATAAAGAAACAATTTATTATTACAACAAAGATGGGCAGGTAACCAATATAATTGATAGACAAAGTTCAGGTGGTCTAAACAATAATCATTTTATTGGTTTTTCTTATGATGCTTTGGGTAGAAAAACGCAAGAGTGTGATGCATATAATAAATGCGTGGGCTATGATTATGATGCAGTTGGTAATTTGACCAAAGTGACTGATCAAATTGCTAGGGAAACTATATATAATTATGATGATTTTAATCGTTTGATTGAAGAGATAGATCCTGCTGGCAATATCACCTCTTACATTTATGATGATAATGGAAATAAAAAATCAATTACTTATCCAGATTTCAAGACAACTAACTATGTTTATGACGAAGCCAATCGTTTGAAAGAAGTAAAAGATCACTTAAATAATACCAGAACCTATACTTATGATGCAGTAGGGAATCACATTACTGAAAAAGATAAACGTAATTTTACAACCACTTTTACTTATGATAAATTAAACCGTCTAGTCTCCGAAACCAATCCACAAAATTCCATTACCTCTTACACTTATGACAATAATAATAACAGATTAACCGAAGATGTAGCAGGTAAAGTCAGAACTTATGCTTATGATGATTTAAACCGTCTCACCCAAATCAGTCATCTGGGTAATAAAACTGAAAGCTATACTTACGACGTTGAAGGAAATGTATTGACCAAAACCGATGGTAATAATCAGACAATCAATTATACTTACGACAACCTCAATCGTCTAACTCTCAAAGAATTACCAGAAGGGGATAGCGTGGTTTACACTTATGACAATTGGGATAACTTACTGAGTATTACCGATGACACTGGTATTACCAATTATACTTATGATAACAACAATCAACAGTTGCAAGAACAAAAGACTTTATCTGATTTAGAACAGACTTACACCATTGCTCGTACGTATTATGCCGACGGTCAATTAAAAACTCTAACCGACGCAAGTGGTGTAGTAATCACTTACGAATACAACAACCGTGGCCTACTTTCAAATGTAAAAAACGACACCCAAACTCTAGCATCTTACACTTACACTGCCCAAGGTTTGCCCGAAGTCTTGAATTATGATAACGGAACTGAAACAAATTATACTTATGATGATCTGCACCGCTTGTCTATCTTGGAAATTACCAATGCATCCAGCACATCATTATTCAAACATGAATATAATTATGATGCCGAAAGCAACCGCACCCAATTGGTAGAGAATGATACTAATATTGTTAATTATACTTATGACAATCTTGAACAACTAACCGGCGCGACATATTTAGACGATAAGGGTAATCAAAATATTAGTATTACTTATGATATTTGGGGAAATCGTACTTTACTCAACACTACTTTGGGTAGCACAAATTATAATTATGCCCAAAACAGCAACGAGCTAACTGCTTATTCGCAAAATGGCCGTCTAAACACCTCCTTGACTTATGATGACAATGGCTCGCTAACGCAAGAAAGCTATTCAAGATTGGGTAAAGACATCAGGACAGTTAATTACTCATGGGACAGTCAAAACCGTCTTAAACAGATAGATTACGCCTATTTAGGTCGTCCTGCTTATCTACCGACCTTACCAAACAACATAATGCAGTTTGCTTATGATGATTTTGGTAATAGAATTAAAAAAACAGTTAATAATGAATCAACTTATTATCTTAATAATGGTCTAACTGTTTTGAATGAAATCGCAGAAACTGGTACAATAGATAAAAGTATTGTCCAAGGATTGGGGCAAATTGCTGAAATTGATAAGGACGGCAATATTCAGTTTATTCACAGCGATGTCCTCGGCTCTACAGTTTTGATTACTGATGGTCAAGGCGAAGTCGTTGCTGAATATGAATACGATGCCTTTGGTTCAGTAGTTGGTAAATCTGGTTTGGCTGAAAGTAGTTATCTGTTTACCAATCAAGAATTTGATAATGAATCAGAATTGTATTATTACAATGCCAGATATTACAATCCAACTTTAGGTAGATTTATTTCTAGAGATCCAATGCTCGGCCGAGACGGTGATGTACTATCTAAGAATAGTTATATCTATGTAAAAAATAATCCACTTAAATATGTTGATCCGACGGGGGAGGAGGAAGATGATGTGTGTGCTGAAGATAGTAAAATGTACGCGTTGTTTGTAAATGAAATGAATACCCAAGGTAGTTTACAGGTGGCTTCATTTATTGACAAGTTGGAGTCTTTTTCAAACATATTTTTAGATGTTGGAACAATGCTTACTCCTGTCGCGAGTGATTTGCGTGATTTGTACGAAATAGAATATCAAAAGGATATGATTTCAGGAAGGCAGTTAAGTCAAACTGAAATTACATTAACAGAAGCAGGAGCAACTGTCGTAATTTTGTCTGGAAGAGAATTACGTTTTGCAAGAAATGCGGCTGGTAGTATAGATAATGGTGGAAGATCAATTCTAAGAGCAACGAGAAGAATGAGGGGTGTTGGGGCATATAGGATGGTTTCCGGAATGACAGAAGATTTGTCTGGGGAATTTTATAGATTGCAAAAAATGACTGATGGAAAAATAAGATATTTAAATAATGGTAGTAGAATGACACCACCAAGAGAAGTTAATTATATTTTAAAGGATGGGCAGATTAAGTTTGGAGATAAACATTCTTTTTTAGCCAAAGGCGGTAATGTTGACTATGCAGGGAGTGTGAGATTTTCTACTGATTACAAAAGTGTTGAATGGTGGAATAATGGATCAGGTCATTACCTGCCAGATTCCAATGATTTGAATGGTAGAAGTATGGTGGAAAGGGAATTTAAAAAAAACTTAGGAATTGATCTAAATAATTTTAGAGCAGTTAATTAATTTAAAAAATATGATTAAGGATATAGATAGAGATAAATTATTTACCCTATTCATCGAATCTAGAGCTGCATTTGTTTCTGATAAAATTAATCATCCTGATTTGGGTGAAGATGATGAATGGCTATTTTTATTGATTGACAAGTATTTGAACAATCTAACTAATCTAGAATTTTTACAGGTGGTAAGGGATATCGTTAATAGGAGTATTCAAATGTATAGTGACTTAGAGGATTTGGGTTTTATACTAAATACAGTTGTATCAGAATTAATTTCGAGAAGACCAACCAAGAAATATCTTACTAAATATCCAAACAATTTTGAAATACCACTTGATTTGATCAAAAATGAAGAAGACGAATTGTTTAAAATAATTTATGAAATTAGAGATAAATTACCACCTGCACATAAATATAGAGCAGATTCTCTTGTTGAGAAGGTCACAGGGGAATATCCTACATATAAATATGGTTGTAAAAGATGTATTTATAAAAGTAATGATAGTTTTGTTACGTGCCCAGCTTGCGGTAAAGACATGAGAGGTTTAATGAGAAGAATCGTGTCAAAATAATTACAACTTTATCCCAAACACAAAGGTTGTGTTTGGGGATAAGGTTATAAGAAAAACGCTCCTTAAAAATAACAACCAGATTAAAACTATCGGTTACTAGCAAGACAAACAAAACTGTCTACTGATGACTGATAGCTGAGAGTAAGCTGAATCGACGTCCTTGGATCCACCGTCCTTATCACCGACGAACAATGTGAAGTAACAGCTGAATACGACCCCACCTTCGCTAAAGCTACGGCGAGGTAAATACGACGCCTTCGGCTCAATCGTCGGCAAAACAGGCCTGGCTGAAAGTAATTATTTATTTACCAATCAAGAATTTGATAATGAATCAGAATTGTATTATTACAACGCCCGTTACTATAATCCAACCACTGGCCGTTTCATCTCCCGCGATCCTTTCCTCGGCCGAGATGGTGATGTCTTATCAAGAAATAGTTATATCTATGTACAGAATAATCCGTTGAAGTATGTTGATCCGACGGGGGAGAAAGAGGAGTCCGTGAGTTTTTCTGAACTTATTCAAGAAATGTTTTTATTGATCCCAGGAGCGAAGGATTATGCAATGGAAGTAATTGCTGAAATACTTTATGGCGTCGGTGGCATCTTTAATTCCGTGGAAAATCATAATACATGGGATAAAGGAATGTTTGGATGGTTGGGTGGAAAAATAAATGGAATGATTGGAGATTTTGTTAAAAATGCTGGAGTGTCTATTGATCCAAATTCAACTGCTAGTGAATCAGTAATAGCTTCAGCAATGCTGTTACTAGATCTATCAACCGCAGGCGAAGGTAGGGTTGCAACAAAAGCATTAAGAGAATCAGGAGAAGTTGTATTAAAGAAAACCGCCCCAAGACTTGGTGCAAAACTAGCAGCAAAACAAGCTATACAAGCAGTAGCAAAATTGGGAAAAGGATCTGCTGATACGTATGTGTATAGGTATTTTGATGATGCAGGAAATTTAATTTATACAGGGATTACAAAAAGTCCAAAATTACGCGAACTAGCACATAGATACGGGCCACATAAATTAAAAGATATGAAAGTAATAAGTGAATTAGGGCAGATTACTCGTAATCAGGCTCGTGCTGTTGAGCAGGTTCTAATAGAAAGTCGTGGTTTAGGTCAATTAAAAAATAAAATTAATAGTATTGCAAGAGATAATCCAATTTATGATGTAGCTAAAGAATTTGGAGAAAATATTCTAAAAAAGACAGGAGTTAATTACTAATAAAATTAAATATGGCAAAAAGAATTAAAAAAGGTGACATATTAAAAGTATCTTTGGACAAGGGATTACATGTTTATGTTCAGTATTGTGGATACACACAAGATGATTTTGAAGCAGAGATTCTCGCGGTGTATAATTGTATTACTGATAAAGATATTAATATTGATGAATTAAAGAATAGGGAAATAATTACGTATAGAGTGTTAATGGGAAGTATTTTTAATGCAGCGAGGCATTGTGATTGGTTTTTGGTGGGTAATTTAGAGTTGCCAGATCCTTTTAATCCATTATTTCTTACTGGTCAATGGGAAGTATTGGGGTATCATAAAAAAAAGCCACTTTCACCATACCGTGTGTTAGATATTTATGGAAATAAAAGAATTATAGATGATTTACCAATTATATATCCATTGTTATCTTTTGATCTATATCAATCTCCATATTCATTTCAAGAATCTTTGTTGGTATTAGATGAATTCTACGAAGCTTTATCCAAAAAAGGAATAAATGTAGAACAATATAAAAAAGAGCAAAAAGAAAAATGGACGGAAAGGACAAGAAAATGGAATGAAAAAGTAGCAGCTGAAAATAGAAAAATCCATCCAGTCCTTATGGACGAAGATATACAACATGATTTTGTCAATGACATAGATGAAAGTCCAAGCCTGGGTATAATAAAAGAAACAATCAATGCAGTACTAGAAGAAGATGAATATCTTGATAGTGAAGTATCAACAAATATTATTGTTGTAAGTATTTTATTAGAATGCTTGGATAGAGAAGTTGAAATGCAAGAAGGTGTTGGATTCAAAAAAGAAACAATAGAAAAGCTTGTAAAAGAAGATTGGAAACAGTATGTTGAACCAACAAAAAAAGCATTGAAAAAAATTATGAAACAATCAGAATTAAAAGAATTAAATGAAGAAAATGGTATGGGAAAGAAATGGGTGAAACGAATTAAAGAATTACACGATATGCTTAATAGAATTTAAAAATAGTTCTTTAAAACTAAAAACTCCACACCGATGTCCTCGGCTCCACTGTCCTCATCACCAATGAACAAGGCGAAGTCACAGCTGAATACGAACCCACCTTCGCTAAAGCTACGGCGAGGTAAATACGACGTCTTCGGCTCAGTAGTTGGTAAATCTGGTTTAGCAGAATCCAACTACCTGTTTACAAATCAAGAATACGATTCAGAATCAGAACTGTATTATTACAACGCCCGTTACTACAATCCAACCACCGGAAGATTCATTTCAAGAGATCCTTTCCTCGGTCGAGATGGTGATGTGTTATCTAAAAACAGCTATATCTATGTAAAGAATAATCCATTGAAGTATGTTGATCCGACGGGGGAGATTGAGGAAGAAATAAAAAAGCAATTAGAAGAAATACAAAATAATACTGCCAATGGTCTTTATATCGCAATGGCTCCGGGAGCCATACTAGGTTCAGGATTTGCCGCTTCAATTGGTTTACTCCTAGATGATGCAACTATTATAGGTATTGCTGATGATATTCTTATTCCTTTTATTCTCATTGGCGCGTCTTTATACGCTGCTTACGAAGCTGTCCAAACTGTTGATGTAGATGCTTTGACTAAAAAAATGACCGATGAAATATCAAGGATAAAGGAAAAAGTAAAAGGACCGATGGGAATTCAATATTCTCTACGCGCCACTATATCTGGAAATTATCATAATGAAACTACTGGAGGGTCTAGTTATTTGAAAGCGGGTGAAGTATGGAAATATGGTGAGACCACGAAGCCAGAAACTAGATATGCTAAAAATTATTTAGGTCAGCTACGTGTTGTAATGGTAAGAGAGTTTGCAGGAACTCAAATCGAGTGTAAAGTAATAGAAAAGACAAAGATTTATTCTTACTTTTTTGCTCATGGACACCTGCCACCAGGTAATAAAATATTTAGATAATCAGATAAAAATATGAAAATTGGATTTGGAATAGGTGTTACTGAGGATGTTTATCTACGAATTTACATTCTTAGAGAGTTAGAAAAAAAAATGAAGGAATTTTTTAGTAAAAAAAATTATGGTTCAAGCATAAAAAATTATGTCATAGGAATATCAATTGATGCTGAACCATTTGCTAGTTTTCTAAAAGAAAGAAAACCAAAGTACACCAAAGGTAAAAAAACCCTTACCGTTGATAGAAGACCGTATGATATTGAAGATTGTTTTGAGTATTCTTCGCGAATTGACCACGATAAATTTATGAAAGCTAATGACAAAGAGGCTTTGTGTATACTAGCTAATGATATTTACAGTTCAATTGATTTGGTTGATAAATTCAAAAAAAGAATGGATGATTTTAACAAAGAAAAGTTTAAAAACGATATGAAGAATTTTTTTAAGGTTGAGTATGATATTGAATTGTAGTAGTAAATATTTGTCTGATTGAAAAACAGTTCTTTAAAATACAATAAATCCACACCGACGTTCTCGGCTCTACAGTTTTAATTACTGATGACCAAGGCGAAGTCGTGGCTGAATATGAATATGATGTCTTTGGTTCAGTAGTTGGTAAATCTGGCTTGGCTGAAAGTAGTTATCTGTTTACCAACCAAGAATTTGATTCAGAGTCAGAATTATATTATTACAATGCCAGATATTATAATCCAGCGATTGGTAGGTTTATTTCTAGAGATCCAATGCTCGGCCGAGACGGTGATGTACTATCTAAGAATAGTTATATCTATGTAAAGAATAATCCATTGAAATATACTGATCCTACGGGTGAGACGGAAGATGAGGGAGGGGGTTGGTGGGATGACCTCGTTGATTTTGTATTTGATCATCCAGTCATTACTGGTATTATTATAGGTGTTGCCGTTGGAGCAATAATAGTAGGTGGTGTTTATATAGTGGGCGGTGAGATTGTTTGCGGGGTATTATGTCCGGCTGTCATTGAAGTTGGTAGCATTTCCACTGCTGTGGCGAACAGGGTAATATCTTACTTAAATGATGCAACGAGTAGGATTCTAAGTTCGAACGAACGTAATTTAATATCAAACGCTATAAACAATGAAAAACTTAGAAATGTGTTTAATAAGTTATATCAGGCTACAGATAAAATACCAGGTGGAACGGCTGGATCTCTGGGGCAAATAGTGGGAGGAAGTAATCACTTACAAAAAGCTCAAGATAGTGTTAACGCATTGTGGAAAATTATTAACACACCAAATTTGATAAAAAGTGATATACAAATTGCCCAAACCCTATTGGATCAACTTATTAATGCTATGACAAAATTAAAGTAATATGAACACATATAATTTTAATGACTCAATTAAAACATTACTTGAAAGATTTCCGGAGTTTAAGGATTATACGGAATTTAAAAGTATGGGTGAGATACATAAAATCCCTGCAATTGTTGTATATGGTAATTTTTCAAGCTATGTGATAAAAAAGTTGAAAGTCAATGGCGAAAATGATCCGACTACTAGCAAATTTATTGATTTGATCAATGAACTTTTTACTGATCAATCTGTTAGTCCTCACTTACTAAAAACAATTTGTTTAGCTTTTTTTGAACGTATCCCAGTAAACAATATGATGTATTTTAAAAAAAAATTAATTGGTAGGGCTTTGCAGGAATTAGAAAAAGTAAATGGATTTACACTCCAATATGCTAAAATGATTGATGTATTGCTGGAAAAATTTCCAGAGTTTAAAGATTCGGAAAAGTTTAAAATTTTGGATGATATTGATAATCTTCCGTATATGGTATATGGCGGATTTTTAGATTATATTATGGAGAAGTTGCAAAGTAGTGGAGAAAATGATCAGACAGTAAAAAAATTTATTGTTTTTATCAATGAGTCCTTTGCCAACCTTAATGCTGATCCGAGTGCTTTAGAATTACTCCAAGTGGCTTTATTTGAGCCTCTACCAATTTCAAAAGAAAATATGATATTTGCCAGAAAAAATTTTACAGGCAAAGCATTGGAGGCTTTTGAACAAACAAGTAAATATTACGGTATTGAATCAAGTAAACATCAACCGGCACCATAGTCCCCTCGATAGTCGTCGAGATAAACTCTTAGCTATGAGATTTCCACAGTAGGCCGACGGCAAGAATCACCCTCGGCTTTCCACCCCTTCTACTAAACCTTTGGCACAAGAGGCGGAATAAAAGTTCATTGAAAAAATATAAATCAACTGGATTTCCGCTATCGCGGGAATGACATGCATATGGTGACCCCCTCGGCTCAACTGTTTTGATTACTGATGATCAAGGCGAAGTAACAGCTGAATATGAATATGATGTTTTTGGTTCAGTAGTTGGTAAATCTGGCTTGGCTGAAAGTAGTTATCTGTTTACCAACCAAGAATTTGATTCAGAGTCAGAATTATATTATTACAATGCCAGATATTATAATCCAGCGATTGGTAGGTTTATTTCTCGTGATCCGATGCTTGGTCGAGACGGTGATGTTTTGTCTAGGAATAGTTATATTTATGTAAAGAATAATCCTCTGAGGTATGTTGATCCGACGGGGGAGATTGAGGAAGAATGTAGTTTATGTACAAAAGATTTGTATTGGGAGCAAGGTGATAAAAATTTCTCTGATTATGCTGGTAATGTAGCAGATTTTTTCAGTGATGTTGCTGACTATAATTATCAAAATGGTAATTGGGCTCAAAAAGCAGGTGGTTTTATTTCAGATATGGTAGGTGAAATGTTTGATAATGTATCTATTGTAACTGACCCAAACTCTGATCGTTGGGAATTTACAGGAGCAGCATTTTGGCTTGGTTTGGATGTTTATACTATGGGCAGAGGATCTGCTGTGAAGAAGGGTGGTCAAGATGCTGTAGTTGAAATTTTGTATCACGGGACGACTAAAAATCGAGCCTCAAATATTGTCAGAAATGGTTTTAAAATAATTGACGATATTTTTACTTCCAAAGAATTTGATACAGCAATTCGATTTGCCGAGGAAAAGGCCGCTGAAGTTGGTGCAAATGCAAGTGCCATTGTAAAAGTTAAAATTCCAACTTCAATATATCAAAAATTAAAATCAACAGGCGATATTGTTGAAGGAGCAGTTGAACCATTTGGTAGTGGTATGTCTGAAACAATTTTTAGTCCGGCGGCTATTGAAAAGTTGAATAATTTGAATAATGTCATTGAATCTGGCGTAGAATATATTTTAACTAAAATATGGTAACAAATAGTAGTATGAATAATTTAAAGGAAAAATTAAGGATTTTACAGAAACAAAAAGATGTTTCTTCTGCTGATATTCATTTAGTGTCTGTATGTTTGAGTAGTCGTGATTTAATTATCAAGGCAATGGCTGCTAGAATAGTTGGTCTTTTTAAAATAAAGCAACTCCTCCCTCTATTGATAGACGAAATGGCACATAGTGGAGAAAAAATGTCTTTTCCTGACTCGGTTGCTTCGTTTGGTTGCATGGTAATTCCTATTTTAGAAAATAAATTAAAAGTTATAAAAAATATAACTTTTAGAAAGAACGTTGCTTTTATTTTGGGAAGGCTAAAATCTGATGATTCAATAAGAATTTTAAATGATTTGGCAAATGATGAGAGTGCAAAGGTGAGGCGTGTGGCTGTAGTTGAAATTAGTCATGTTGCTGGCAACAGAGCGAAGAAAATTTTAACAGAATTATTAAGCAAGGAAAAAGATGATAAAGTTAGATTTTTTATAGATAAATCAATCAAAAGTGTACAAGATAGAATATAAAAATAAAACAAAAAATTATAATTTTAACCCCGCCTGTCTTATGAAAAAAGCAATAAGCACAATTATATTAGTCATAGCAATAGCGGTACTTTGGAATTCGGCTGATGTTTTGGCTGTCAAAGATTATCGCTTAATAAAGACAGCGGATGACGCTAAAGTTTTTTTGGTAAAAGAAAACCGTCGTATTCATATACCTAATCCATCAGTTTTTGAGGCAGGTGGTTATAAATGGGGCGATATTGAAACAGTCACAAAATTGCAAATGAATAAGATAGCAAATACCGCTCTGATCAAATCTCCAGTCAGTGCCAAAGTTTATTTAATAGCTGATGGTAAAAAACAGTGGATACCAGATGAAACAACTTTTTTAGGCGCTGGATTGCAGTGGGCTGATATTGTGCTTATTACTCAACCACAGGTGGAGTTTTATTTGGAGGAAAATTTTAATCAATCTGATGCAACTGCAGTAGTTGAGAGTTTAAATAGTTCGGTAATACCTGTTGTAGAAAATAGTTCAGACATTCCTAATATTACTAATACAAATAATCTAATAGACAATTATGAGCGTCCGGAAGAAATAAAAATACAGGAAATTGGTAAATATAAGCGTGTTGATCCTGACATTAGTAACACCAGTATAGAAAACACACGGTTGTTTGCTGATGGATCAGTCTTATTTGCTAAGAATACCATGGATGGGGATGAATTTATTTCAAAAAAATACATTTGGAAAGATGGAGTTTCAACTCTAAATACAGAAGCCTATTATTTAATAGACATGAATGACAGTGGTCAAAAAGTAGTTGTTGACTATGATTTATCAGATCATCCTTTTTTTCTTAATAATGGAAAAATGACAGAAATACCAACACTTGGAGGTCATTCGGTTGGTGTTTCTGATATGAATAATTCTGGACAATTGGTTGGTGGATCTGATTTGCGGGGTGGGGGAATAGATGGTGGTGTCTCCCACGCTTTTTTATGGCAAAACGGTGTGATGAAAGATTTAGGAACTTTTGGTGGTAGCGAAAGTCACGCTATTGCTATTAATGATAAAGGCCAAATTATTGGATATTCCCAGTATGACGATAATAAAGAAGCCGATCCATTTATCTGGGAAAATAATAAAATGAGCAAGATTTTAATTCCCAATGGTTATTATTTAAGTTCTGTTGACGATATAAATAATAATGGATTGATTTTGGGTCAAATAAACACAAAAGGAGACGACTGTAAAACACCGGCTTGTTTATCTCCAGTTTATTTTAAAAATAATAACCTAGTTTATTTGGAGGCAGGTGATCAATTTGTTGATGTCAATAATCATGATGAAATGGTTGGTATAATGGAGGATCCTTATTGGATTGATAAAATTTGGTCTCATTATACTCGTGATATGTATGAGGAAATAGTTGACAGGGCACAATGTGGTTCACATCTTCAGGGTTATGCAACCGTGCATATAAATGGTGATAGTATAAAGTTGGATGATCTAATAGGTGATGATAATATAAAGTTTACCAGTGCTAAAGCTATAAATGATAGGGGTGAAATTTTGGCGACAGGTTTTGATTTTAGAGATGATTATTCTCACGAATATCTTATTTCTTTACCAAAAAACATTCCACCAACTTTTGATTTTACTGTTGACGGTGATAATACAGTTTATACTGAAGAAGAATATTTGGACGAGTACTACGATCAATTTTTAGTTGAAAATCCACGAAAATATGAAGTTACTTGGACAGATTCTAGTTCTGAAGAGAATGCAAAAATTTCTTTATATTATTACTATGATGATATAGGTAATCAACCAGATTTTCAAGCAGAGGGTGAGTTATTGGTTTCAGGATTAAGCGTAAACTCAAAAGTTGATAAATATGTTTGGGATATGACAAATTTAAAGCCTGGACATTATTATTTGTATGCTATTATAGATGATGGTAAGACAAAAATAAAATTTGAAAGTGATCAATTGAAAAATATTATAAGCTCTTATCAGAGAGCTTTGGAGATTGAAGATAAAGAGACTCAAGAAGAAAATGTAACCGAAGAAGATGTTGTTGCCGAAGAAAAAGTGATAATAAAATAAATTAATTTTTTATTTTTAATTTCATTAGTATGACAGAAGAAAGATTTAAAAAGGGGATTGTGTTTTTGTTTTTTTCTTTGTTGGTCTCAAGTTTATTATTTTTACCAGCGCTGGCCAAGGAAGACAATTTTAAATTGGCAGTAGGGGAGATTAATTTAAGTAGTCAGGGGGCAGAGAGCGCATCAATTACTTCAGACGGTGGTCTGATGGTTTATGGATCAGGAGAAAATACCATAATCTCTGGCTTCCCTCAGTATGTTGCTAATAGTGTCTTTATTACTTCCCCAGTGTTGGTAGATATAGATGCCGATGGTGACAAGGATATCGTAGTGGTCGCCAGAGACATTAATGATCTATATTCAATTTATATATATGATAGTTTGGGTAGTGTATACTATGAGTTAGATTTAGGGACAGAAAAGATTTATTACGATCCCGTAAAAATAAGTTCCGATTCTGAATTTATAGAAAGTTTTGCACTGATTACTGAGAGTGGTAAAGTTTATAAATACGAATTAAGTAGTGGTGTATTAAATTCAGAATTGATTATAGATGTTGGGGTTACTGCTGGTATTTCTGCTAGTAAAACTGGTGATAGATTATATATTACAAAACTAGATTTGGATGCAATAGAAGTTTATAATTTACTTGATGGTAATTGGCAGTGGGAAAAAGAAATTACCATGCCAGAATCAATAATTTATCCACTTACAGAAACCAATGATGGAGATTTATTTGCAATTGGTAGTTCGGGTCAAATGCATAAAATTTCCAATGATATATTAGTTGAGTCTGTATATTTTCCTGTGCAATTTGATAAAACTCCAGTAGATTCTCCGGTAATAGTTGACGTGTTAGATATGGAACAAGATGGAAACCCAAGTGATGAAGAAGTAGTGGTTTTGATGTCTGATGGTAAAAGAGAGATTGTGAGTTTAGATGGAAATAAATTAAAACAAGATAACACTAGTCAAAGTTTTGTAAATTTGGGTGGTGATTCTGTATCTGGTAATAATTTATATTCAAACATAAAAGATGGAGTAATCAGAACGGTAAATAGTACCTCTGATTTTGTTAGATCAATATATACTAGAATAAAGTTTGTTTTTACAGAAAATGAAGCTGAGACACAAAATAAATATTTAGATTTGAAATTTGACGAAGTTGCATCTTCTGTAGAATTTATTGACATTTCTGGTTTAAGTAATCATGCAATCTGTAAATCAGATGATTCTTGTCCAGTTTCTGGACTTCTAGGCAGAGTAGGTAATGCAATTGAATTAGACGGCGTGGACGATTATTTAGAAGTAAAACATTTTAGTTATTATCAGCCAACAAACGCTGTAACTATTGAAACTTGGATTAAACCAGAAATAGTACTAGGAGCAGAAACCACTTCAGTGGTTATAGTCCAAAAAGGTGGTTACAGATTAATTGTTACTAATCCAAAATATGGAGTATTGAGTGCCATCATTATAACTGAAGATGGAATAAAACATACTTTGTTTGCGAATAGTGTAAAAATGAACGAGTGGAGTCATGTGGTATTGACTTATGATAATAGCCAGATGAAGGTCTATATTAATGGTGAACTTAAAGCTAGTAAAGATGTTACCGGAAAAATGTTATTAACGCCGTATCCACTTACTATTGGTGAAATCAACGGACATTCACACTACAAAGGTGCAATTGATGAATTAAAGATATATAATAGAGCTATTAATGAGCAAGAGATTGTTGAGAATTATCAGACAGTTATTGATAATATTCCTTATGCATTTGAATTAAAATTAGATGAAGAAGTATCATCCGTTGAATTTACTGATACATCAGGCAATTTCTTGTTTGCTACTTGCGAAAGTGTTACTTGTCCAGATTCAGGTATTGTTGGTAGGGTGGGTCAAGCAATTAAATTAGATGGCATTGATGATTATTTAAGTGTTGCTAATTTTTCACCATTAAATATTTCAGATGCAGTAACTATTGAGACTTGGATCAAACCAGAAATTAAAGTCGGAGAAGAAAAGGCTCCAATGTACATAGTCCAAAAAGGTGGTTACAGATTAATTGTTACTAATCCTAAATATGGAGTATTGGGTGCCACTATTATAACTGAAGATAATCAGAAACATAATATAACAGCCTATGGTATTTATAATGATGAGTGGAATCACGTGGTGTTTAGCTATGATGGACAAGAGATGAAATTATATATTAATGGAGAAATAAAGACAACTATTGAATTAAGTGGAAAGATTCTTCAGACCGGACATCCAATGAGTATTGGTCAGGTTAATGGCCATTCACATTACAAAGGTGCAATTGACGAACTAAAGATTTATAATCGAGCTATTACTGAGGAAGAAGTATTGGATAATTACCAGGTAGTCGTGGATAATATTCCTTACGCATTAGAACTTAAGTTAGACGAAGCAGAATCCGCCACGGAATTTACTGACACTTCTGGTAATTTTCAAATTGCTACCTGTGACGGTGATATCTGTCCAATTTCTGGCTCAGTCGGTAGAGTGGGCAATGCCATTGAATTAGACGGTGTAAATGATCATTTGACTATAGCTAATTCATTAGCTCTTAACATCGCTGACGCTGTCACCCTCGAAACCTGGATCAAACCAGAAATCAAAGTCGGAGAAGAAAAATTACCAATGTACATTGTTCAAAAAGGTGGTTACAGATTACAGGTTACTAATCCAAAATATGGAGTACTAGGAGCAACGCTAATAGATGTAAATGGGACAAAAACTAATCTTAGCACCTATGGCCTAAATATGGGCGCTTGGAATCATGTGACCATCACTTACGATGGAACAGAAGCCAAACTATATGTTAACGGCGTTCTTAGCCAAACCAAACCTCTTACTGGACCATTACAAACTACCGGTTATCCACTTACTATTGGTGAAATTAATGGCAATTATCACTACAAAGGTATGATTGATGAGTTGAAGGTGTATAACCGAGCTATTACCGAGCAAGAAGTATTGGATAATTATAACTTATGTAGAAAGGAAATGATAATGTCCTAGTACAAGGAAATAGAAATGTCCTATCATCTATGGTAGTATATTGGATTAGTTTTAACCAAATATACACTATGGATAATACATTTCTAACTATGAGCAATCGAGAATTAAATC
>JBDRSF010000035.1:0-17002 GCA_043825135.1 Candidatus Magasanikiibacteriota bacterium | reverse complement strand
CTGTGAGATCCACACTTCTTACTATATACAACAGTACAGCTTAAAAAATTAAGTTTTAAAAATGTTTTTCCTCCAATACCTCGGGGCTCTGCCCCGGGGATGGAGTACGATCATTGTTTAAAGATCATTTACTTTTTATTTTAGTATTTTAATAATTTATGCCTTTTAAACCAGTCGGATTAAAAAAACAACCAAGAGAAAAGAAAGAAGAAAAAAAGGAGACTAGAAAAAAACAAGTAGAAGAAGAATTGATAAGTCTAGAAGAAGAAAAAGTCTATCGTGCGGGGGTTGTTACTATTCGTGATTTAATTGCTCCATCAGCTTTACGAGTTGAGAGTAATTTTGTGCAACTTGGTGATACTTTTTTACGGACTATTTTTGTAATTACTTATCCTCGTTATATATCGGTAGGTTGGAATTCGTCTATTTTGAATATGAATAGTACGATGGATATTAGTATGTTTTTTTATCCAGTTCAGTCTGCCCTTATTTTAAAACAATTAAAAAAGAAAGTTGGAGCCTTGCAAGCGCAATTATCTGGGGATGCAGAAAAAGGTGCACCAAGAGATCCATTGCGTGAGACTGCTTTAAGTGATATTGAACAATTACGTGATGATCTTACTCAGGGTGTGGAACATTTTTTCCAGTTTGCTTTTTATGTTACAATTTATGCTGGTTCAAAAGATGAGTTAGAAAGATCAACTGAAGAAATTGAAAATGTTTTTGGTGGTAAACTTATTTATACAAAACATGTTTTGTTTCAATCAGAACAGGGTTTTAATTCAACTTTACCAATTGGAATAGATGAACTCAATATTTCTTTTAATATGAATTCTTCGCCAATTGCAGCTTCATTTCCGTTTATGTCGGCTGAGCTGACTTCTGATAACGGAATTTTGTATGGTATCAATCGTCATAATAATAGTTTGATTTTATTTGATCGCTTTAGTTTACAAAATGCCAATATGGTTGTATTTGCAACCTCTGGTGCAGGTAAGTCTTACGCAGTAAAGTTAGAAGTTTTACGTAGTTTGATGATGGGAACCGATGTAATTATTATTGATCCAGAAAAAGAATACGAACATTTGAGTGAAGCTGTCGGTGGTACCTATGTCAACATTTCTTTAGCCTCAGAAAGCAAAGTAAATCCTTTTGATTTGCCTCGTCCAGTAGGTCAAGAAATATCTACCGAAGATATTATTAGAAGCGCAGTAATTACCATGAAAGGTTTGATTAGAATTATGTTTGGCAATCTGACTGCCCAAGAAGATTCAGTGGTTGATCGGGCTTTGATTGAAACCTATGCTAAAAAAGATATTACTCCAACTTCTGATTTGGGTACAATAGAACCACCAATTATGCAGGACCTGTTAGAAGTTTTAGAAGGTATGGAAGGAGCTGATAATTTGGTTTTAAAATTACAAAAATATACTGAAGGTACTTTTGCCGGTCTTTTTAATTCTCCTACCAATGTAAACATGGATAACCAGTTGGTCATATTCAGTGTTCGTGACCTGGAAGAAGAACTTAGACCTATGGCTATTTATACTTTAGTTAATTATGTTTGGAATATTGTTCGTAGCGAAAGAAAAAAACGCTTACTAATAATTGACGAAGCTTGGTGGTTGATGATGCATGAAGATAGTGCCAAGTTTATTTATGCTCTAGTTAAACGTTGTAGAAAATACTATTTAGGTATTACAACTATTACCCAGGATGTAAATGATTTTTTACGATCGCAATATGGCCAGTCTATAGTGAGTAATTCAGCTTTACAGCTACTTTTACGACAATCTCCATCTTCCATTGACGTTATACAAAAAACTTTTATGCTAACAGAAGGGGAAAAATATTTATTACTAGAGGGTTCAGTTGGTGAAGGGATTTTCTTTGCTGGTTTAAAGCATGCCGCCATAAAAGTAGTAGCTTCTTATACTGAAGATCAATTAATTACTTCTGACCCAGCTCAATTACTTGAAATTGAAAAAGCTAGAAAAGAGTTTGACAAAGAAATGGGCGGACGCACTTGATCACTTCATCACCCTATCACCTTATCACTAATTTTAAAACTATGATGGACTTAAGAAAACGTATTTATTTAATAATAGCAGTTGTTTTGGGAATATTGATTGCGATTTTGGGTGCTTATTATTTTTTGAATAAAGAAAAAGTAGAAGAAATTATTCCAATTGAGGTTTCTGTTCCAGTAGAAACTGGAGTACAAACAGGCAATGTTCCAGCTTCAGTTGGGACAAATAATGTTTCTAAGAGCGCTGTTACAAAAATGCCAGCAGTAGACCCTGATGAACTTTATGCTAAACAAGTTAGTCGTATTTTTGTGGAGAGATTTTTGAGCTATTCTAATCAAGATAATAATCAACACATAACAGAGATTTTACCGATGGTGGCTGATTCTATGTCTGGTTGGGTAAAAGAGCAATTAGTAGTACAAGGTGATGAGTATTCAGGTATCACTACCAAAGTGATTGCTAGTCAAATTGAAGAAATAGATGAGGAAAAGGCCATAGTTTTGGTTGATGTTCAACAGACCTTAGATAGTAACGGCGGGCAAAAAGTTGAATATAAAAGTGGTAAAGTTAATCTTGTAAGATCAGGTGATGATTGGTTGGTTAGTGGTTTGTATTGGGAATAACAGACAAAAGCTCTCCCCCTGATAGGGGGAGAGCCTAAAGAGATTTTAGCGAGCCTAGCTCGCCTTTTTTAAACTATGAATTTAAGAAAGGTATTAGAAACAATTAAAGACTATATTTTTCCAGTGAATTGTTTAGGGTGTAAAACAGAAGGAGAGTGGTTGTGTAATAGCTGTTTTAAAAAATAGATTTGAGAGGAGTTTATTTTTGTCCAGTTTGTCATAAGCCTAGAGATGGGGGAGTTTGTTGTGATGGTTGTTATCAAGCTTCCTGTATAAAATCAGAAATAGCCATTACAACATATAGAGAAGAAGCTTTAATTGGTAATATAATCCATACTTTGAAATATAGTTTAGCAGAAGATGTTTTAATAATTATTGAAAGAATGATAATATCTTTTTTGGGTAGAAATAAAGATATGTTTACGGAGGTTGAATGTATCGTCCCAGTACCTCTGCATAAAAAAAGATTAGCAGAACGAGGGTTTAATCAAGCGGAGCTGATAGCAAATATTTTAGGAAGAAAAATAAATAAGCCTGTTAGAAATTTTATTCAAAGAACTAAGAATACTCCTCATCAAGCTAGATTAAGTCGACAAGAAAGGTTAAAAAATGTAGTAGGTGCATTTGCTCCAGAACAAAATCTTCTAAGTTGTGTTTTGTTGGTAGACGATATTTATACTACCGGATCAACTATTCAGGAATGTGCCAGAGGGCTTAAAAAGCAAGGAGTTGAGAAAGTTTATGCTTTTACTTTGGCTAGAGGATAAAAATAACTACCCATAAGGTAGTTATTTTGTTTTGGCGGAGAGACAGGGATTCGAACCCTGGGTCCGCTTTCACGGACGACGGTTTTCAAGACCGTTGCCTTCAACCACTCAGCCATCTCTCCATTGCAGTATTAAATGTTTTTTAGTAAATGCTCTTCCAGATCCTGATTTTAAATATTTTTCAAAACTAAAAGCTAATATTTTATCAGCAAAACAACAATAAAATTTTAATTCTATGGGTAAACGATTAGCCGTTGCAATTACCTTACCTCTTTTATGTCTTTCTAGCCTATCTTTTAGATTATTTGTACAACCTATGTAATAACCATCTTTACATTTTAAACTATAAACATAATACATACCAGCGGATTTATTACGCCGTAGCTCCTTTGTTTAATTCGCTAACGAATGTTTTATTTTAAACGCTCGGCTCGCCTACGCCCTGTGGGGCTTCGGCGTAGCGAAGGCGGAGAGGGAGGGATTCGAACCCTCGGTCCGGTTTGACCCAGACAACACATTAGCAGTGTGCCCCTTTCGGCCACTCAGGCACCTCTCCATATAACGCAATTATTGTACATTAAAAACATAATTAAGTCAACAGACGGTTTACTATTTTGACTTTATTTAGTATAATATATACATATGAAAAAATTAGATTCAAATTCTCAAGTTTTTGAGATGATATTAGAAACTACCGGTGAGGCACCAGCACAAGTCTTGGCTCAGCCTTCTGATTTTGTCTTGCCTGAAAATTGGCATGAAGAACATCTGGAAGGTCAATTGGCAGTGGATGTTGGCCAGACTAAAGAAGAAATTATTTTGGTTTCCACTATTGCTGGAGCAGTCACAGACAAGATAGAGGTTTTTGTACAAAATGATTTACTCACTATCCGCGGGGTTAGAGTTTCTCCAATGAATAGTTTTTCTGATGTAGACATGTTTCATCAGGAGTGTTTTTGGGGTAGATTTTCTCGGACAATAGTTTTACCTGTTGATGTAAAAGGGGACTTGGCTCGAGCTGAATATAAAAATGGTGTTTTGACCATAAAGATTCCAAAACAAAAAACCAGTGCCAAAGTCCCGATTACAATAGTGGATGACTAGGTTTTGATTTTTATGAAAGAAAAATTTTTAGCTTTTTTTAAAAAAAGAAACGCTTTTGTGAATTGGCGATTTTTTTGGATTTTACTATTAATATCAATAGTGTTATTAGGCATCTTTTTTGTTTCAATAATAAGCTATGGATATTCCTTTAAAGATAAAGTTTTGCCTGGTTTGAGTATTGGTAATGTTCCAATTGGTGGAATGAACGAGCCTGAACTCAAATTATTTTTGGATAACATGAGTGATAAATTAATAAATGAGGGTTTAAAATTTTCTTATGATATAAATGGTACTGATGATCAACTAGTAATTTATCCTATGGCTGGTACTGGAGATAATGCAGTTGAGTTGGCTTATATAGATGTTGAAAAAGAAGTTGAGAGGTTGATGAAATGGGGTAAAAAGGGTGGTATAGTCGGATTGTCGCTAGTAGTTCTAAAATTAAGAGTAGAGCCTTCTAATTTATATTTACAAAATGTAAATATTGATGAGGATCGGTTGCTTGAAGAAATTGATAATAAACTAAGCAAGTTTCAGAGCCTGCCTCAAAATGCAAATATTGCAGTTTTATCTGTGCAACCATTACAATATGAAATTGTAAGTTCTTCTGTCGGAATAATATTTGACTATGAAGGTTTAGTTGGAAAAGTTAGAAAATCATGGTCAATCTTGGAACCGGTAAATATAAAAATTGAAAAACATGAAAAGTTTCCAGAAATTGATATTTCAGCTATTCATAAAATTGGAGAAAGACTTCCGGCTATTTTTGATGATGGGGCTTTACTTATTACTTACAAAGATCCTCATACTAGTTGGGAATACAGTTGGTGGATTACTGTAGAAGATATTAGACAGTGGTTGCAGATACAGAAATATTCCGCAGAAGAATCAGTTGAAGATGAGATTGTGCTTGGTTTGGAAAAAGAAGCAGTCCTATCTTTTTTAATGGAAAAAATTGAGCCACTGGTAAATGTAGAGCCAAAAAATGCTAAATTTGAGATTGGTCAAAATGGTAAGGTGTTAGAATTTCAGGGTTCTAGACCAGGAATAAAAATTGATATAGAGAAAGTTTATGAAGATATTAATAATGCTATTATTGAAAGGACTTGGCATGATGAAATGGTGAGTAAGTCTATGCCTTTGACTGTAGAAAAAAGTGAACCACTAATTAAGACTGGTGATGTCAACGGTTTTGGAATAACTGAGATCTTGGGGGTTGGTGTATCTGACTATTCCCGTAGTCCTATAAATAGAATAAAAAATATTACCAATGCTGTTAATAAACTCAATGGGGTACTTATAAAACCTGGAGAAACATTTTCAACTTTAGAATATACCAGACCATTTACTTTGGAAGGTGGTTATTTTCCCGAGCTAGTTATAAAGGGTGATGAAGTAAAACCTGAAATTGGTGGTGGACTCTGTCAGATTGGAACCACATTATTTAGAATGGCTATGAACTCTGCTATGGAAATAGTAGATCGTCGTAATCATTCTCTCGTTGTATTTCATTATGATGATCCAATTAACGGTAATCCAGGAACGGATGCGACAGTTTATGATCCAGCTCCAGATTTTAAATTTAGAAATGATACGGACAATTATGTTTTGATACAAACCTATATGGATACAAAAAATGAGGAATTATTTTTTACTCTTTGGGGCGCAGATGACGGACGCAAAGGATCTTTTTCTCGTCCGGTTGTTCAGCGTTGGATTCCACACGGAGATCCAAAAATAATAGAAACTACCAAATTAGACCCCGGAAAAGAAGAATGCCAAAGTGCTTTTTTGGGAGCTGATGCTTCGTTTACTTACACTAGAATTTTTTCTAGCGGTGAAAAAGAAGAAACTCTTTTTGAGAGTCACTACCGACCCTTGCCAAAGATTTGTCTGGTTGGAGTTGAAGAGAAGGTAGTATGTGAAGATGGTGATGAAGATTGTGTTGAAGTAATAGAGGATATTGTATCTTCTACTGAAGCTATTATAAATTAACCTGGAAACACTAAAACACCCGGCCTTTGACGGCCTCAAAACACCTGTTCGTCTAACGACGAACTTAAAACACAAAAACACAAAAACACTTTTTTCTAGCGCATTAAGTCAAAAATTAAGGTCTTCGCTTTTAAAATCTTTGTTATTTGTTTTGTGATTGTGTACCACTATATTTTATCTTTATCTGGCTGTGTTTTTGTGTTTTTGTGTTTTTAGTCCGACCGCGTGTCGCTATAGCTTTAGCGGTGGCGCAAGGGCGAGTGTTTTGAGGCCGGAACAGGCCGAGTGTTTTAGTGTAAAAATGGCTAGTTTAAGCCATTTTTTTGTTTTGTCCACATGGCTCTCTTGACAAAAGTATCAAAATGTGCTATAATACTTAGTTCGTTAATTTAGCGCTAAAGAAAATCATTAAATGACTAGGTTAACGTTTTGTCGCAAAAAGTATATATGTAGTTGCGTGGTTTTATTTCATTAACTAATCATTTTTTCAAAGTGTTGGTTTTACAGGGTCTAGAAGCAGTGTCTATCTAACTATAACTATAGGTCGACATCCTTCTGTATCCACAAGCATGGGGAGGTGTATAATAGGATAGTGCAGGCTCCGGCTCGTCTTTTCCTACCGTACACCTCTTTGGATGCAGTATTGAGCCTCGGCTCATCAAAAATCATGTAAGAACCCGTCTTTGGTTTATACCTTGGGCGGGTTTTTGTTTATTATGAGCACAGATTATTACAGATTTATACAGATTTTACATATCACAGATATTACAGATATCACAGATCCATGCAAAATCAAAAAACAACCTTTATCGAAGGTTGTTTCTGATCTGTCAAATTTGTCCAATATGTGATTTGTGTTATATGTTATAATCTGTAAAATCTGTTTAACTAATAACCTTATCAACAATACCATACTTCACTGCTTCCTCGGCGCTCATAAAGTAGTCGCGGTCAGTATCTTTTTCAACAGTTGCTAGTTCTTTACTGGTATGTTTTACCAAAATCTGATTTAGTCGGTCTTTGATTTTTAAAATTCTTTCAGCGTGAATTTTAATATCACTGGCTTGACCCTGCATGCCACCCATGACTTGGTGGATCATAACCTCGCTATTTGCTAGACAAAATCTTTTACCTTTGGCTCCGGCAGAAAGTAGGACAGATGCCATACTAGCTGCCATGCCAATACAAATTGTAGAAACTTCTGGCTTGATATATTGCATGGTATCATAAATTGCCATACCAGCCGTCACTGATCCACCAGGGGAGTTGATATAAATTTTTATATCTTTGTCTGGATTTTGGTTTTCTAGGAAAAGTAATTGAGCGATTACAGTATTGGCGACATTATCATCAATTGTGCTTCCTAAGAAAATTATTCTGTCTTTGAGTAGTCGTGAATAAATATCATAGGCTCGTTCACCGTAACTGGTTTTTTCAATTACTGTTGGGATTAGGTGTTGGGAATGCGGGGTGTTTTCTTGAGAGTTTGTCATACGATTATTTTTTTATTTCTTAGCTAGATTTATATAATAACTGATAAGTGATAGATGATAACTTACTAAGAAAAAAATATATCATTTATCATCTTTCATCTATCATTATTTTACTCTAATTAAACAAAAATTTCAACTATGGGAAAATTTTTTTAATACACTAAATCTTTCTAAGCAAATTAATCATTTCAATCGCCACGACTGCCGCCTCACTACCTTTATTTCCCATTTTAAGACCAGCGCGGTTTAGTGCTTGCTCAACAGTGTTGGTGGAAATAACGCCGAAGATGACTGGAATGTTAGCTTCCAAGTTTACTTTGGCGACACCCGTGGCAACTGCATTGCCAACTTGCTCAAAATGAGGAGTCTCACCTTTGATCACTGCCCCCAAAGTTATTATGGCGTCATATTTGTTTGATTGTGCTAATCTTTGGGCAGTCAGAGGAATTTCAAAAGCACCAGGTACCCAGAATATTTCAATATTTTCTTTGAGTAATCCATGTCTTGTTAAAGTATTAACAGCACCAGAAAGCAAGCTTTTGGTAATGAACTCATTAAAGCGTGAAACCACAATTGCAATTTTGGCTTCTTTAGTTGTTAATTCTCCTTCGTATACTCGTAATTGTGTCATAGTTCTTTATTATTTATAAAGTTTTCAACATACTTCCCAATCACATCAACTTCAAAATTAACTTTATCGCCAACTTGGTAAATACCAAAACGTGTATTTTTAATAGTTTCAGGTATTACAGCTACTTTAATTTGATTATCAAATTTTTCAGCCACCGTCATGCTGGTGCCGTCCAAAGTGATTGAGCCTTTTTTAATAATGTATTTAGAAAATTCTTCTGGGATTTTTAACCAGATTTCTTTTCCAACAGCTAGTTTTTCAATTTTAATGGCTTCCGCCATTTCATCTACGTGTCCCATTACAATATGTCCGCCCAAAAATGATTCAGCAGTGCAAGGCAGTTCTAGGTTTACTAAATCATTTTCTTTGAGATCGCTTAGATTAGTAATTTGCAAAGTTTGTTTTACAGCAGTTAGTTTAATTTTTTCGTTTGTAATTTCTTCAGCAGTCAGACAAACGCCGTTTATGGCTATGCTTGATCCGATTTTTATTTTGGTAAAATAATTATCAGGTGCGGAGATATAAAAAGACGAAGAATCGTTTGATTTGACTATTTTTTCAATTTTTCCTAAGTTTTGGATAATTCCGGTGAACATATTTTGCTAATATTAGATATGTCTAGTTTACCTCAATCCATTCACTTTTTCAACCGCTGTCCAGATTTGTACAAAAGCAGAGTCAACCGGTCCTTCAATTGTAAAACCAGCAGCTTTTTTATGGCCACCGCCACCGAGTTCGCTGGCGATTTTTGACACATCCACATCATCACGTGTGGTGCGAAAACTGCCTTTGAATTTTCCGTCTTCTTTTTCCTTTAGGATTAGAGAAGCTCGGCCCTCATTTAAATTATTCAAGAAGTTAGCAATTCCTTCACTTTCTTCTTCATTTCCACCGTGGCTCATAATATCATTTTGAGTTATGTAGGTATGAATGATTTCGTAGGTTTCGTTTATAGTGAGTCGAGAGAGAACAACACCCCAGAGTTTTAGTGCAGTGATTGGTTTATTTTTTAAAAACCAAGTTTTTACTTGATTAAAATTAGCACCACGGTGAATTAAAGCACTAGCGACCCTTAGAGAATTTTCAGTCGTGCCAGAATTGGAAAAGTTTTCTGTGTCGGTTATAAGTCCAGTAAGAAGAGCCATGGCCATATTTTTAGTAATGGTAATATTATTATATTTGAAAAAGAAATATAAGATTTCGGTAGTTGAAGAAGCTTGAGTTATGATAAGATTATGATGACCAAATTTTTTATTAGTTGGGTGGTGATCAATATTTATAATAATTGGATCATGCTGAAGTTTTGCAATATATTCATCAACACCGGCATATTTCAAATCTCCCGAATCAACTACGATAATAAGATCATGGTTGGCATTTTGCCAAATTGATCCACTGGTATTTGGGTTTATTAAATGCGGTAGGGAAGCTAGATGTTGTGAGGGTTCAGTTAAGCAAAAAGTTTCATATTCTTTCCCAATAATATCAAAAAAATGTGCCAATGCCGAAATAGACCCAAGAGCGTCGCCGTCTGGATCTTGATGGCAGATAAGTAGAATTTTGTCTGCTTTCTTTATTTCATTGTGGATTTGTTTAGCAACTCTTTGCATAAGTAAGGAGAAAGGAATAAGGAGTAAATTTGTCCCCTCCTTGTGGAGGAGGGGCACCTCACCCCGATCACAATCGGGGTGGGTGGGGTGGTGTTCGCATTAATAAGAGAGTAGTAATACCCAAAGAAGCAAACCACCCCGTCTCCCGATGCGAATCGGGAGCCACCCCTCCCTGCCTGCCTGCCGGCAGGCTTCGAAAGGAGGGGACAGATTTACTTTCAACTCTTCGTAAAATAAAATATTGAAAACTAAGAGGGAGTGGGGGTAGTGGTTCCTCCCTATTCATCCAACGATGAAGTCGAACAGTCGTTGCAGGGTTTTGTCTTTTGTCTGATCATCTTGCACAGCAAGAGACATTGACAGTGGACTCAGCACGATTACTGCGATGGAGAAGGCCATAAGCCTTGTCATCCGGAAAAGTCTCTTGTTCATCGCCTTTCCTCCTTTACCACCCCCTCTTAGTTTTCAATTATTTTTTACTTTGTTAACTTTATAGACTTTATGACTTTTGACTTTAAGGACTAATTTAAATAACGCTCTATTCTATATTATATACCAAATATTGTCAAGTGTAGAGGAAAAGTGTATAATAAAAGATACTAATATACTAATGGTACGAATGATACGAATAAATACCAATTTTTTCTTACGCGCACATTAGTATACCATTAGCCTTCGGCCGTGAGCTCAGGCCGAATCGGTATCATTAGTACCATTAGTATATTAGTATCTTTTATTGAGTTATGTATCTAAAGTCCATCGAAATACACGGATTCAAGTCTTTTGCCCAGAAGACTGTTTTGAATTTTTTGGCACCTAAGGACAGTAAAAATAGTATTACAGCTGTGGTCGGGCCAAATGGTTCAGGCAAAAGTAATATTTCAGATGCAATTCGTTGGGTGATGGGGGAGCAGAGCATGAAGCATATTCGCGGGAAAAAAGGCGAAGATGTAATTTTTTCCGGTTCAGAATTAAAAGGTCAGATGGGGATGGCGAGTGTAAGTTTGACTTTGGATAATTCTGATGGTCGGGCACCAATTGATTTTGATGAGCTGGTTATTACTCGCCGATATTATCGTTCCGGTGATAGCGAATATTTAATAAATAATAAATCAGTTCGTTTGCTTGATTTGCAAATTTTATTAGCTCAAGCTCAGTTTGGTCAAGGATCATACAGCGTTATTGGTCAGGGGATGATTGATAGATTATTATTACAAACACCACAAGAGCGAAAAGATTTTTTTGACGAAGCATCTGGTATCAAAGAATTTCAAATTAAACGTCACCAAGCATCACTTAAACTTCGTCGTACCGGTGAAAATATTGATCAGGCTGAGTTATTATTAAATGAAGTATCACCACGACTTAAGACTTTGTCTAGACAAGTAAAAAAATTAGAAAAACGCCAAGATGTGGAATTAAAATTGCGTGAACAACAAGAAAGTTATTATATTTCTCTTTATAATTATAATAAAAGCCAGTTGGATGCAGTGAATTCTGATTTGAGTCACATTGAACAAGAATATAAAGAAGTTAATGATAAATTATTAATTGCTCAAGAGGAATTAGCTACTCTGGCGCGTGAGAGTTCACGTCAGGATCAATTTGAAAATTTACAGAGGGAATATCAAGAATTGCAACGACAAAAAAATTCTTTGGAACGTGACCGGGCTGTGATTCAGGGTAAATTACAAACTGAGTATTCAAAAGTTGGAAAACAAAATGTTGGTTGGCTTCAGAATAAAATTGAGGAATTAAAAGCTGTACAGAAAAAAGCTGATAATAATTTGACCGAGGTTGAGGGTGGTTTGGATAAAGTTGGTTTGGAAATTGCCGAGAAAAAACAAGCAATTGAAAAATTATCTATAGAACGCACTGAACTTCGTGGCTTGATTTCTAATAATGAACAACGAGTCACGCAAATGCGTGGTGAACAATCTTATCTACAATACTCAGGTTTAAAAGCAGTCCAAGCAATTTTGGAAGAGCGTCATCGTCTGGGTAATGTTTATGGAACTGTGGCGCAACTCGGTGAAGTGGATGAAAAATATCGCTTGGCTTTAGATGTGGCGGCTGGTGGACATTTGTCATCGCTTGTGGTTGATGGTGATCGTACTGCCCAAAGTTGTATTGAATATTTGCGTCAACATCAGTTAGGTTATGCTACATTTTTACCACTTAATAAAATTAAGGGTAGATTTATGTCAGCCGATATTGAGGATTTATCTAGTCGTACAGGTGTGGTTGGTTTGGCAATTGATTTGGTAAAATTTGATGATAAGTTTTCTAATATTTTTTCTTATGCGCTCGGCAATACTTTGATTGTAGAAAATATTGATGTGGCGCGTGAGATTGGTATAGGTCGAGTCCGCATGGTTACAGTTACCGGCGATATTTTGGAAACCAGTGGTAGCATGAAGGGTGGGTATCGCAATGGCGAACGTCGTCGAACCATGGGCTTTTCTCAGGGTTCATCGCCATATTTTATCCAAAGTAATGTTTTGGATGCAGAAGAAAAATTGGAAGACCTGCGCAAAAAAATTGAAGCAATTGAAATTGAATATGCAAAAATGCAGGAGGGATTGTTGGAATTACAATCACAAGCTCACATATCAGCTAGCAATGCCGATTCTCTTGGTGTCAGAAAACAAGAAATTGATAAGGAACTGGCAACTTTTGAACAAGAGTTATCACTCTATTCTATGAGCCCAGAAGAGTTCAGCGCTAGTATGAAAGATATTGCTGGTGAAAAAGATAATTTGGACAAGCAGATTTTGGAATTTGAAAATAAAATAAAAAACATTCAAGACAAAATGGAAGAGTTTAATGCCAACGAAGAAGCTAAGAAAAAACGCATCTTTGCTTTGCAAGATGTAATGCAAGAAGAACAAAATAAATTAAATAAAATTGTAGACGACCGTAATCAGAAAAGAATTGAAGTAGCTCGGCTTGAAACAAAACAAGAAGATTTGGGAAATGAAATTTATCAAGAACTGCATTGTGGTTTTGATTATTTGATTGAGCGCGGTGTTGAAGGTGCTCCTATTTCTGAACTTGAGACGGTTCAACAGGAAATTCAAAAATTAAAATATCAATTAACTTTAATTGGAGGTATTGATGATGAAGTTGTAGAAGAATATAAAGAAACTAAAGAGAGGCACGATGGTTTAGTTACACAACTTGATGATTTAAAGGCGGCGATGGAAGATTTGGAAGAGATGGTTATAGAATTGGATATGGTTATGAAAAAAAGACGCGATAAGGCTTTCAAACAAATTAAAAAAGAATTTTTAAGATATTTTAAGGTTTTATTTGAAGGTGGTAAAGCAGACCTTATTGAAGTTTATGATTGGGAGAATACGGAAATGATTGAGAGAGAAGAAGGCATAGATATTGGGCTAGATGAAGAAGATATTAAGCCAAAGAAAAAAGGTAAAAAGATTTTAACCGGCATAGAAGTGATTGCTTGTCCACCAGGAAAGAAAATTAAAAATATTCAGATCTTGTCAGGCGGGGAGAAGACTTTGACGTCCATTGCTCTGGTTTGTGCAATTTTAAACACTAATCCATCGCCATTTGTTGTTTTAGATGAGGTTGAAGCGGCCTTGGATGAATCCAATACTTTGAGATTTAATAAAATTTTGAGTGAATTATCTCTCAAATCACAATTTGTTTTGATTACTCACAACAAAGCTACTATGCACGTGGCTGATGCCTTGTATGGTGTGACAATGGGGTCTGATGGGATTAGTAAGATGGTGAGTGTAAATTTGAAGGAATAAAGAATAAGGAATAAGACAACCTTCTTGTTTGAGAGGGTTTTTTATTTACTCCTTACTCCTCACTCCTTACTCCTTGATAACGCTCTTGACCCCGCACTATTCTGGCAACGTTTTGTAATAATCCACTATTCCAAGCCGTGAGGCGCCTACCGGCTTAAACTGTCATTAAACCAATAATTATCTTCAGAATAGTGCTGGGGTTGACAAAAAAACAATTATCTTATATAATCTAGCTACTCTCTAATAACCGTCACAATTTATTAGATAAAATATAAAATTATGTTAACTATCAGACTACAACGTCTAGGAAAAAAGAAACAACCTTCTTATCGTTTGGTTATTTCTGAAAATGCCCGTGATACTCAGGGCAATGCTTTGGAAATTTTAGGTCATTATGATCCAGTATTTTCTGGCAAGACTTTAGAACTTAAAGAGGATAGAATTAAGTACTGGCTATCAAAAGGTGCACAGACTTCTGTTACTGTTCATAATCTATTGGTGAAAGCTGGTGTTATAACTGAAAGTAAGAAAAAGTCAGTTGCAATTACTAAAAAGCGTAAAGTTAAAATGGGTGAAAAAGATGAAGCTACCAAAGTAGCGGAAGAAGAAAAAAAGGCTAAGGTAAAAGCAGCCGAAGAAGCTGCCAAAGCAAAAGCTGAAGAATCCGCCTCCGCTAAAGCTATGGCGGACAAGGAAGCGAGTGAAGTGAAGTCCTCCGAAGCTGAAAGCGAAGGTGGGGAGAATACAGAAGAGATTAGCACAGAAGAAAAAGTAGAAGAGAAGATCGAAGAAGCTCCTGTAGAAGAAAAGGTTGAAGAAGTTAAGGAAGAGGTTAAAGTAGAAGCTCCTGTAGAAGAAAAAGTTGAGGAAGAAAAGAAGGAAGAGTAATTAAGTGTCCATGAAATTATTTAACCCGTCTTATTGGCGGGTTTTTTAATAAATGATATATGATACCCAAAGGGCATCCCTCTACGGGGATAAATGATATTTTCTTGATATTCATCATTTATCATTTATCATGTACCATCATAACTTTTGAGATGTGTATTACGGTTACATTCCAAAGTGTGTAAAATTAAATAGTATGTGGACAACCATCTTGACTGACAAAAATTTTAATGTTATAATATGGTCAATCCGGATTTAGTCGAATTCGGTATTTAAATCAAGTGCCTATTTGGCACTATAAAATTAAATGTATTGTATGGAAGATCAAGTATTTCTTGAATACGTCATTAAGGCAATCGTTGGAAAGCCTGAAGCCGTAAAAGTAGAACGCACAGTTGATGAGCGTGGCGTTCTTCTAACTTTGGATGTAGACGTCAGCGACATTGGTTATGTCATTGGTCGCCAAGGTCAGACCGCTCGTGCTGTCCGCACACTTTTGCGTATTGTTGGTGCTAAGAATAACGCTCGCGTTAATTTGAAAATCAATGAACCAGAAGGTGGTCGTGGACCACGTCATAGTGCTCCAGCTACTGACCTAAATGTAAATGTAGATGTAGACACTAGTGCTGTTGATAATTTGAATATCTAACAAGCAAAGTTAAATATCAAAAATCCCCCCGATGTAACATCGGGGGGATTTTTTTGTCGCAATTACTGAACGAAGCTCGAACCTTTTTCGAGCGAAAATCGCTCGAATGATTTGAAACCTCGCCCCAGCGTTTCCGCCCGCCGAATTTCGGCGAGCAAAGCAAAACAATTTTCTTTTCATTTTTTTAATTTTTCGCGCAACCCCTTTTCTTTTAAAAGGATTTGAAAATTGTTTTGCTTTGATGTCTTGATACCAAGACGGCGGAAACGCTTCCCACCCCATTCCGCCTTCGGCGGAAAGCAGGCGGGCAAAAATTCCTTCCCCCCAACCCCCTTCCTTTTCGCCCGCCTGCTGGAAACCCCCAGCGATTTTTTCGGACGGCGGCGGGACCTCAAATTGGGTGGTGGTTAAATTTTAAATCTTTACTTCTTGATCTTATACAACCTTCCCGTAATTCTACTGTTTCTTCTTTGTTATAGCTTGATCATTTGTTATAGCTTGATCAATAGTTATTTCTGCAATATTCATCACGTATCCCCGCAAACGATCCAAACTGTCAGCCACAATCATCTCTTCAAAAGATTTTACAGCTTTATCTACAGAAAGGATACTTTCAATTTCTGGATTTTTACTTAAAACTTTATGAGCTAAAGTTTTATCTAATTTTTGTACCATTTCCTCAGAATATTCTAAAAGAGGCAGAACTTTCTTTGCGATATTTTGAATATGAGAAGATACTAGACTCTCTAGTTTTTTATCAGCAGTGATCACTGCTTTGGCAATTTTCACCGCGTGATCCGCTATCCTTTCTAATTGGGTGGCTACATTCTCGTAGTAGTTGAGATCCACTTGACTTAACCCTATTTCTTCATCATAGACTCTACCTTGGATTAATGTATAAAATTGTCTCATAATAGCCAGCTGGAGCTTGTCAACTTCGAAATCTCTTTCAATAACATCATGGGCCAAAGGCTTATTATTTTGTGCTATAGCTTTAATCGCGTCGTTAAACATTGATTTGGCAATTACAAACATTTTTTCAACATTTTGAATTATGGGAAATTTTGTGGCATCAAATATATTTTTTATAAAAACTTCTTCCAAAGATTCATCAATTATTTCATAACCAATAAGAGAGTGCGATACTTCTCTTATTCTATTTCGCTGATCGTGTGTTATTCCTTGGCCACTTATTATGACCTCATCTGACCCTGATATATAATGTGCGATTAACTCTCTTGTAAGCATATCTTTTGTAAGGCCGTCAATTTTTAAAACAGTTTTGAGTGATTGCTTTTTGTGGCGAGCAGGTTGAATAATAAGTGCTCCCGATTTTTGAGAATAGATAACCACGGTATCTTTACTTTTTAGGCCAAAATGATCCGCCCATTTTTTGGGAAGAGTAATCGCCAGACTTGAGCCTCCGGTAA
>JBDRSF010000034.1:0-24584 GCA_043825135.1 Candidatus Magasanikiibacteriota bacterium | reverse complement strand
ACCTGTTTATCAGCCATTGCTAGAAAACTACTTTGTGAAATTTATCATAATTTGAAAGAGCATCCGTATTCTATCAATTGATTGATTTATTGACTGGTTTGTCCACAGTTGTTATTGACTTCAGTATACGAGGGGTGAATGTCCCCTGGAGCCAATCACTTATTTTAACAAATCATCCAATTCACATGAAAGTAAGGTCGACTTGTTAAGTAATATTTGTTCTTTGGGATTTAGGTTGTCGGCTGTCATTTTTATAACTTTTGTTATGATTGTATCTCCGAGAATGATATGTTTTGTACTATCTAAATATCTTTTGGTCTTTTGGTAGAAAAGTTCTGCATATTTTTGTAGTTTTTCTTCTGATGGTGGATGGCTGGTTACTCCATTTTTGTTAAGCTCAAAAAGATCTTTTATTTGATTGCTTACTTCTATAGATAAATCGCCATCTCTAAATTCAATCCAGTAGTCACTAATTCTGTAGGTAATTCTTATTTGATCATCATTTTCAGTATTGTACCAGTATGTGAAAGAAAATATATCTGTACTAAAATCTTGAAAAACTTTTACTTCCTGTAATTTGGTAATTGTGTTGATTTTATATTCTTCGAGCAATCTAATGTAACTTGCTCTCCAGTTTTTTATCCAATTTTCAATAAAAATTTGATTACCAAAAAGTGGAGGAAGGTCTTGCTGGAGATTTTCATCCGTTTTCGGGTTATTTAATATTTTTAAAGTTAATCTATCAAAAAGTGTGCGAAAATCATTTGCCTCTTCAACATTCTTTGCTTTTAAGTAATCTAGATCTGGTGTTACTTTTTTTTTCATATACCAAAGAAGATCATAAATATCACGACCTTTTTCTTCATAGATGTTTTCTCCAACCCCGCGTTGTCCCCGTAAAAATACCGCAGCAATTTTGCTGGACATAAGGGCTGACATATTGTAGGTCTTTATAACAAAAGAGAGTTGATATTCATTCTGTGGCCAATTTTCCGTCACTATTTTGGGGTGTATAGTAAAGTGATTAAGATCTATTTTTACATGTACTTGTTTGGAATGAACACTTAAACCCAGTTCTTGCGCTATGTGGAATTTTAGTGTAAGACCTCTGTTATTTGTCATTCCAATAGTAAGTAAATCATTATTGATATTGTGCTCTTTTTCAAAATAACTAGCTATTTGATTCTTTAATTTTTCTAAAAATTCATTTGTTACTGTGTGGTCAACCTCAAAATCTAAATCAACAGACATGCGGTCAAGACCATGACATGTTCGAAGAGCAGAACCACCATACATAATCCAATTTTTATATTCTGGATGATGATAAATAAAATTTAGCACATAATATTGTAGGGCTTCTTTTAATGCATTTCGCTGTACCTCAACGCTGGTATCTCCGTAAGAGTTAGATAATTCTTCTAATTTATTTTTGAGTGTGGTAATAATTTGATTACTCATATTTTATATATTTTTTTATCATAGAATAAAATTTATTTTTTTCTATTTCATCCATTTCCGCCATATCTATTCGTAATTCTTCAATTAGATAATCTATATCTTTGAGTTTTATATTTTTAAATTGTTTTGTCTTGAAATATAATAGATCAAAAAGTGCTTTTGAGGGTGTGGCAATAAAGAATTCAAAATCACCATTCTTAATTAGAGAAAAATCAGAAAATAAATCTTTTTTAATAGAGTTGTATGAAAAAGCTCCGATTTTTGTTTTGTATGATCTTGTGACTTTTGTTGTTATAGCTGTTATTGTGTGTATTACTTCAGTCGCTAGGTTGTAATACTGGAGTGCGGTCCATGAACTTATATACGACGGGGAACGAAGTATATTAGATAAATAAAAAAGATATGAGGTGTCGTTCCTATTTTTGTTATAAAAATCTGCCGTTACATAGAATCCTCTTTTTAGAGAAATTATTTCCTTGTGTTTCAAGAAACGACTGATGTAGGTGTTGATCGTGCTATCTTTAAGGTTGTGAGTTTTTTCATTTTTACCCAAATCATAAATTAACTCCTTGTCAAAATAGGGGAGTTTTTTCAGCTCTTCTAAAAGGTTGGATTTTGATGTGTATTTCATATATATGACATTATTGTATCATATATGAAATGATTTGTCAAGTGGGTGAGTAAGATTTGGCTAAAATAAGCTAAATTTTGTTAAAATCAGAGATGTTTATATTTAGTAATCCGTCCCGCCCGAGTATACGGAGGAGCACCATATTTCCCCTAATCAATCACTAAAAAATTTTGTTTTGTCCGTTGTTTTACAACGTACTTTCTATTCAAATAAATCTAAAAGAGAAAAGTGTATGTCGGACAACGTGGCGCGTGTATGCGATGTCCTGACTCTCTCCTGACCGCAGTCAAGGAAGAGGCAGGATTTCGCATACACGCTGTTATCTGATGTGGTGCGAAGCACACACAGAAGAGAACAGCGTGAATACACGCGCCACATTATCTAAAATGTGCGTAGCAACATTTTAGATAACTACCTATATACCAACCACCCTGCTTTTTTGCCTAAAATATGCTATAATAGTTGTGGATAAACGGGTTATAGGGTAGGGGGGTATAAGGTTATTATATATTTATAATAGCAGTAAATATGGAAAAAGACAAGACATTGGAAAATTTAAAGAGAGAGCTTAGAATTAGGAATTATAGCAAGAGTACTGTGGATTCTTATGTTTATTACAATGAGGAGTTGTTGCGCTTTTGTGAGAAAGATCCACGGGAAGTAAATACTGAAGATATAAAAAATTATCTTGATTTTTTGGGTCAAAATCGTTCAGCTAGTACAATTTCAGTGGCCTACAATGCCCTTCATTTTTATTACGGTCAGATTTGGAAGCGAAGTTTTTTTAATAATATAAAACAACCAAAGAGAGGAAAGTATTTGCCGGTTGTTCTTTCCAAAGAAGAAGTCAGTAGTATGATCACTTTGACTGCTAATCCAAAACATAATTGTATTATTAGCTTGCTATATGGTACTGGCTTGCGGGTGAGTGAGTTGACACATATTAAAATGCGCGATGTTGATCTTGACCGTAAAATGTTACGCGTATTTCAGGGTAAGGGTAAGAAAGATAGATTTGTAATGTTGCCGGAAAAGTTGTTACCAATTTTATCAATACAATCAAAATTGAAGCAGGCTGGAGATTTTTTGTTCACAAATGGAAGAGGGAATAGGCTTACAGAGGCAACAATCCAAAAGATTGTCAGCCAGGCTTCAGGAAGGGTGGGAATTAAGAAAAAAGTATCACCACACACATTTCGTCATAGTTTTGCCACGCATTTACTTGAAAATGGAACTGATATTAGGTATATTCAAGAATTATTAGGGCATGCGAAGTTGCAAACAACGCAGATTTATACTCATGTGGCCAATAATAATTTAAGGGGGATAGTTAGTCCGCTTGATACTTGATTTTTAAATCAAAAACGTGTAATCTACAACATAGCTACTAAAAACTAATACCCAAAATTATGTCTGGACACAGTAAGTGGTCTAAAATTCAACATAAAAAAGGAGCTACTGATGCTAAGCGAGGTAATATTTTTACCAAACTTGGCAAAGCTATTACTATTGCTTCTCAACAGGGTGGGGGAGATCCAGAGATGAATTTTTCCCTTCGTTTGGCAATAGACAGAGCCAAGGGGGCTAATATGCCGAAAGATAATATTGAAAAAGCGATTAAACGTGGTACTGGTGAGGGGTCTGAGGGGGTTCAGCTTCAAGAATTAATTTATGAAGGTTTTGGTCCTGGTGGGGTAGCGGTTTTGGTGGAAGCTGTGACTGATAATGTCAATAGGACTGGATCTGAGGTTAAACATGCTTTTGCTCAATCTGGTGGTTCCATGGGCGGTCCAGGTTGTGTGCAGTGGCAGTTTGATTATCTCGGCGTGATCCGCCTCGATAACAGTCAAAAGTCAAAAGTCAAAAGTCAAAAGTCAGAATTTGAATTGGAATTAATGGATGCTGGAGTTGAAGATATTAAGGACTCAGATATGGGGTTGGAGTTAATTAGTAAAAAAGAAAATTTTAGTAAAGTAATAAACGTTGTAAAAAAGTTTGAATTAGAACCAGAGAGTTCAGGTCTAGAGTGGATTGCCAAGGAAGAAGTTGATCTGGATGATGAGACTAGTGCAAAAGTTGAAAAACTTTATGATAATTTAGATGAGTTGGATGATGTGGAGAATGTTTATACAAATGAAAGCTAGTAGTCGTGTCATTGCGAGGAGGTACGACGAAGCAATCCCAGTGCATTAGCTACGTTGCTGGTCCGCTGGGATTGCTTCGTTGCCCTGTATTTCATCAGGGCGTCTCGCAATGACAGATATCTTATTTTTATGAAAAAAATAGAATCACAACGTATCCTCGGCATAGATCCAGGTTTCGGTCGCACTGGCTGGGGAGTGATAGAAAAGTCTGGCAGTGAGTGGCAGGTGGTTGATTTTGGTTGTATTGAAACTAGTGCGAAAAAAGATTTTATTAGTAGAATAGATGAACTGAATTTGGAATTATTGAAAATTATAAAAAAATATAAGCCGACTCGGTCGGGAGTAGAGGATTTGTTTTTTGCTAAAAACGTCAAAACTGCCATGAAAGTCGGGCAGGCTAGAGGCGTGATTTTACTTACTTTGCGTCAGGCTAATATTACAATAGACGAATTTACGCCTTTGCAAATAAAACAAGCTTTGACCGGTTACGGTCGAGCTGAAAAGGGGCAAGTACAAAAAATGGTACAAATGATTTTGCAGATAAAAAAGAAAATTACGCCTGATGATACTGCTGATGCTTTAGCAGTGGCGATTACTTGTGCGTCTGGTTTAAAAATGAGAACCAAATTAAAACAGTAAATTATAGCATGTGGATAAATACTTGTTGACAACGATAAAATTTGGTATAATTAGTTCATAAATAAAAATTAACTAACTTAAAAACTTGTGTCTTCATGCTTTACACAAATATTTTTAAGTTACCTATCTAAGGTGACTATTTTTTAGTTACTTTTTTAATTCAATAATTTGGTTTTCCCCGTGTGGATAGGTCGAACATATCTGGCAAATCAAATTAAAAAAACTAATAAATAAAAATATGGCAGAAAAAATTAAAAAGTATTTCTTTAATTCTGGAATCATCTACACGTTAGTGTTATCTGTATTGGTGATTGGCGGAATAATTATTTATAGTCCTGGCCACGCTCTTGCTGCGGGTGAGGAGGCTGTGACCAATGTGGTTTTGTCTGATGTTGATACCACTGGTTATGGTTTGGATGGTCGCGATTTTCAAGTTACTTGGACACCCAGTTCTACTATCCCTGCGGGCTATCAAATGACACAAATATATATTACCACAAGTGGAGTAAATTTGGTTACCAGTACTCTTTTTAAGAATGGTTGTGGTGGCGAAGCTTGTGAACCTTGGGGTATGATGAATCAGTTTTCTATAGCGACAAGGGCTTTGCCCCAGTTTATGAAAGAGGACAGCACTTTTACTGCTTTAGCTACCTCTAGTGAGTATGTAGCTTGGGTTTATGTGCAGGCTGATGTTCCATTTTTTGTTTCTTCTACTCCAGTTTCTTATGCTGATGCTTTTGATATTGTGCCAGATGTTAGTGCTCCACAAATTATGCATACTGGAGCACATGGAGCTACAGAAAGCATTGCCGCATTTTTATATGCCAATATTTTTGATGATCAGACCACTGCTGAGGATTTTGCTAATACTGGTGATAGTGGAGCGGAATATTTTAAATTGTATTATACTTCCAGCACATGGCCGGGTTCTCCTGTTTCTGTGGATGCTGTTGCAGTATCTGGAGCTGGTGAATTATACTCTTTTACAGTACCTACTTCATCAGTACCAGCCGCTGGCGGTACGGTTAGTTATTATTTAGTGGCAAGCGATCAAGCCACATCAACACCTAATGTTCGTTATTTTTGTGCTAATCCAAATGCTGTATCAGTTGCTAATTGTAAAGATAGTCCGTTTGTTATGACTACCCTAGTTGCTGGTGAGAGAACTGTCTCTGGTAAAGTGACATCAGAAGGTAGTAATCTGATTGGGGCAACAGTGTTTGTGGGTGGCTATGCTAAACAAGCTGTGACAACTGATGGCAGTGGTGATTATACTATTACTGGTTTGCCAAATAATGATGTATTTGATTTTACAGCTACAAAAATGGATTATGCTATGGCAAATAGGCGAGAGATTGTTGGTACCAGTAATAAAACAGGAATAAATATGATTGTTAATAGAGGTGGTATGGGATTTTTTGATGATGGTGGTGGAGATATGGGAGGTCCCCCACATGTGGTGTTTTCTGGTCCGCAAGAAGGTATGCAAGGGTTTCTTTTAACTGAAAATTTGCGGGTTGGTTTTAGTCAACCATTGGATTCAACCACTGTTACTACTTTTAATTCCGCTACTTCTAGTAATGTATATTTGGTTAAAACAGCAACAGGTGTTAATGTTCCAGGTGCAGTGACTTATTGCGCGAGTCAGTCATCAGCCGGCTGTTCAAGTATTCCTTCAATGGATAATAATGTTATTTTATTTAACCCGACTAATAATTTGGCTTCCAGTACCCAATATACTTTAGTGGTGACAGGGGCCGTAAAAAGTCAAGGTGGACAGGCAGTACAAGGCAATCGTCCAGAAGGCGGACATAAAATCAATTTTAGTACCATGGGAAGTGATATGGGGGGTTTTGATTATTTAGGTGGACAATATGGCAACGGAGGTATGTATATGCCACCCTTTGTCCGATCCATGTCACCATCTCCAGGTATGAGTGTAGCTCCTAATACTAGTGTTTTGTTAGAGTTTGATCAGGCAATGAGTGCTAGTACTATTAATAATAAAAACATAACTCTTTGGACAGGGGCCGGTGTACAGGTGACTAATAAAAATGTTAGTGCTTCGCTAGATTCCAATGCTCAACGTTTTGTTACTATTAGTCATGATGCCTTGACTGTTGGTGAATATGAAGTGAGGGTAAATGGCGCTGTAACAAATGTCAGCGGTCTGTTAATGTGTGGTGGTAGCGGTTGCACTAATGCTTTTAGTTCAAGATTTAATGTCTCTGGTTCAAATGATTCAACAGCACCAACTATTTATCCTTCTCTTACCAATAATTCTACTAATGTACCAACCAATCAAGTATTTGAGTTTGGTTTTAATGAACAATTAGCTTTTAGTACTATTAATTCTACTAATATTACAATGTATCGCGGAGCAACAGCAGAAAGTATTTTAGTTAATTATGATTCGGGGAAAAATAGTGTGAAAGTGGCATCAGCCAGTGCACTTTCTCCTAATACTGCTTATACTATTACTTTTAAACCAGCAGTAACCGACTTGGCTGGCATTGGCATGGCTACCACTACTTATACTTATACAGCTGGTTCAATGGATACAACTGCGCCAAAATTGCAAGAAGCGCGTTGTGATGATTATAGTTGTTATGTAAAATTTAACGAACCAATGAATCATAATGCTTTTTCCGATAGTCAATGGGTTAGTAGTACAATCAATATTGCTAATTGGACACTAAATAGTGGCGGTGCTGTTGATTTGACAGGCAAAACAATCAACTATGATCCAATGGATAATTCTGTAAAAATTGAAGGATTGGCTCTTAGTGTGCTGGCTGACTTTACTATTACTGCCAACGCTGGGGTGGTAGATATTTCAAATAATTTGATTTCTGGTAGTAATCTTAGTTTTATTGGTAAAGTAGAAAATAGTAAAAATACTTTTGGTTCTTTTGGTGATATGGGTATGTTTGGACCGCCAACAGAAAATATGATGGGTACGGGAAACATTGGCCAAGATGTATTTATTCCGCAGGGTTTTGGTAGTTTTACAGTTGATCAATTTGCTATGGGTCAGGCAGATATGGCTTTTCCTTTTAACCAAATGGCAGGTAAAGATGTGAATGTATTTCAGGTACGATTTACACCCGGAGTAGTACTGGCTACAGGTGATCAGGTGGTTTTAACTTTACCCAATGGTACGACTGTCACTAACGCTACTTTTGATACTCAGTCACCATATTATATTGATTTTAACCAGTTTATGGCTGGCACTGTGACTGGAACAGCAATCTCGGCTGATAATACGACTGGTAAAGTGACTATCACGCTCGGTGTTTCAGGTACACCAGTTGCCAATGATCCAATTACGATTGATTTTAGAAGGATTATCAATCCAACCATTCCTAAAGGGCCTCAAACTGGTGGTTATACTTTAGGAATTAAAGTATTACGTGGCGGAGCCGTATTAGCCAATAAAACTTCCATGCCATACTTTATTATGGCTGGTGGAACTAATACTTTAGTAGTGGATGTGGTGGCTGGTACAGCTACTTCATCGCCAACCGCTGGTGCTAATGGTACGGTTTATTTGTGGGGCGGTGGTCCTGGTGGTCCTATGGATAAAATGTTGACAATGACTAATGGCGATATTTCAGCAATAGACGGTAGCGCTGGTACTTCAATTACTTATAGTAATTTACCAGATGGTTGTTATGGAGTCGGGACAGAGCCATATATTACTTTGAATGGTAATGATTATTATGGTCAAATGTCTCCAGAGCCAGTGTGTTTAAATAATAGCGAAACAAAAACTAAATGGATGTTATTGACTCCGGCTAGTGCTGGTAATACAGCCACCTTGACCATCAAGATGGTTGATAGTAATGGTGATCCTTTTGCATTTAGTAATAAAGATATTGATATTTTTGCTGGCGGGCCAAATAAGTTTGTTGTAAAGACATTGACTGGCGTCACTACCACTTTGGCTAGTGGCTATGATATAAAAGTGAATGCTAATGGTAATTGGTTCGTTGGTATGGGACCAGCAATGTCCAAGGGAACATCAGGTGGTATGGCGACTTCACTCGGTGTTATGCCTCCGCCATCACTTAATATAAATGTTAGTAATATTGCTAGTTCGCCAGTATTATCAGTGGGTGGTGGTACGCCACCTGGTGTAGCCTATAGTAATGGTGTGATTACTTACACTTTTGTGACAGCTGATAAAACAATTGCTGGTACAGTGAAAGACGGTTCTGGTACTGCTCTTGCCAATGTGGAAGTTTTTGCTCATCGTCAAGGTTTTGGCACCCCGGTATTTACCCAGACCAATGCTTCAGGAATTTTTTCTTTGAGTGTGACTGATTATGGTAACTATGAGATTGGGGCGCGTAAGGATGGTATACCTCCAGTTTTTAAGAGTATTGAAGTTAGAAACGAAAGTGGTACTAAGATTTATGTTGATGGTCAAAATAAAACTAGTAATTTCATTTTGAGTTTGAAGAAGGCTAATTATTCTATTTCTGGTAAAGTGCTAGACAGTGATAATAATGGTATTGGTTATGCGCCAGTAATGGCAGTGGACGCTAATGGGAGTGCGGTTTTTGGTGGAACTTCGGCTGATGGTAGTTATACTTTTTTTGTAAATAATGGAACTTGGAATGTTCGAGCAGAATTGCCTCCAGCCAAAACTGATTCTTGTGGTACTTTTTCTAAGACAGTTATAGTTTCTGGTGCTTCTCAGATTAACCAGAATATTACACCAACAGTTAGTACTTGTTATACTTTGAGTGGAACAATTACAGTAAGTACTACCTTGTCCAATATACCAGTGTTTATAGAAGAGTGGGATAATATTAATAATCGACCACTACCTGGTGGGGCTAAAAAACCGGCCTCGACTGATTCTTTAGGGTTATACTCAGTAAAAGTTGGAGTTGGTAATTATCGTATTGGTACATGGCATCCTGACTATGGTGAACTGAGTGCGACTACCACTGTGTCTGGCAATACTACTAAGAATATAACTTATTTAGCTGCATCAATGTCTAGTATAACTTTTAGTTTTACTGGTGGTACTTCGGCTATGGAAGGTTTTATTGAACTAAAAGATAGTACTGATAAAAATAGACGTTTTGGTAAACAAGTGAATGGTTTGGATTCTTCAACTGTGCTGGCTGTGCCAACTGGCGTGACCTACAATTATTTTGTGGATGTCTTTGGTGTAGGTAAGTTTAATGGTACAGCTACAGGAGGTGACTCAGAGACAATTAATCTTGGGGTTGATGCCGGGTTTATAACTGTCACTGGTACAATTTATGATGGAAGTGATAATGTAAAATCTGGCGCCTTAGTAACCTTTAATAATACTAGTACTACTGTCTCGGCAGTAGCTGATGAAAATGGCGAATATAGTATTGCTTTGAAAACTGGTACTTATACTATTTCCGAATCTTTGGCTGGCCATATTTCACCACAATCTGTTAGCGTAGAATTTACTACCAGCACTGCTGCTTATGATTTTGGTGGCGCTTCTCCAGATCAATCAGCACTACAAATTGCTACTTGGGTGGTAACTGGTACAATTTATGCTTCTGATGGTTCCACGCCGATGACAGATGCTTATGTTTGGGGTACAAATGCTTCAAGTACGATGGTATCCTCACCAGTAAATTCTACTGATGGTACTTATTCTCTAGGAGTAACAAATGGAGTTTGGACAATTAAAGCTGTTGGACCAAGACATATTGAAACTATTTTAGGTTCAACTGTTACAGTTAATGGAGCAAGTCAAACTGAAAAAAATATTACTTTGACGACCGCTGGCGCTGGTATTAATGTGCCTACTTCTACCACTGGTATTGTTACAGCTAGCGCTGGTGGTTCTCTAAATGATTCGGCTGTTAGCGGTATTAAATTGACAGCCGGGGCAGGTGTGTTAGAAACAGGTTCAGGTGATGTGACGTTGAATTTTGAGAAAAGTTATAGTGCCCCAGATACAGAGAATTATCAAGCTTTAGGTAATGCTAGCTTTTCTATTGAAGCTTCTGGAGATTCTACAATTAAGAATTTAATTGGTAATGCTGAAATCCAACTTGATTATACAGATCTGCTGTCTAGTTTACCAGCTGGTGTTTCGGAAAGTCAATTACAGTTAGCTTATTATTCTCCAGAACGTGATGAATATGTGCCAGTAGAAGGAGGCTTTACCGTAGACACAACTAATAATACTATAACCGGTCTAGTAAATCACTTTACAGATTTCGTAATTACTTATCTTAATGGTGATGCTGGGGTGACAGTGACCGAAGGTGATAGTTTTACAACTGTCACCGAAGGTGGAGCAACAGATTCCATCACTTATGTTTTGATTTCTGCTCCGAGTGCCGATGTGGTAATTACTCCTAGTGTTTCTGGTTCAGAAATTACCTTATTACCAACTAGTATGACCTTCACCACTGTTAACTGGGCTACCCCGCAAACTCTGACTGTGACTGCAGTTGATGATTCTGGTGTGGAAGGCACACATTCAGATACGATTACACATGCTATTTCTTCTTCTGATATCAATTACAGTGGCGTAGTAATTAGCAATATTACAGTTACCATTACAGATAATGATTCTGCTGGTGGCGGTGGCAGTTCAGCTGATACAACTCCACCATCTAATACTTCCATCGTAATAAGTAATAATGCTACATCTACGGTTACTGCTACGGTTGATCTTACTTTAAGTGCAACCGGTGCTTCTCAGATGATGGTTGGTAATGATGACGCTTTTGTAAGTTCTACTTGGGAATCTTATGCTACTAGCAAAGTTTGGCTGTTATCAGATGATGCTGGAATAAAGACAGTTTATGCCAAATTTAGAGATACATCAGGCAATATCTCTACTTCAGTATCTAGTACCATAGAACTTTTGTTCGGTTACACCATAACGACAACGACTGTACCGACAACGACTGTACCGGTAGTAACGGAGCAAGTAGTAGATTGTTCCCTTAGCTCCACTAATGCTTACAAACTTTCCACATCCCCAGCTGTCTACTACATCACCTCAAACTGCACCAAACGAGCCTTTAAACGCTCAGACGTCTTCTTCACCTACTTTGACTCATGGGATGATGTAATAACTACTACTAAGACTAAACTAGACTCTATCACTAACGATACTCTTGGCTTCATGCCATGGGGACCTAAGTATGATCCAAAATATGGTGCTCTAGTTAAGATAGTTACTGATCCTAAGGTCTATTTACTTCTTAATACAGAAAGATATTGGATTACTTCAGAAACAGTCTTCACTGCTCTTAATTATTCTTGGAACTGGATTGAAGATGTTGCCACGGGATTATTAGATAAATATACGGAAGGTTCAGAAATAACGTATACAGATCATCATCCAAATTATACTTTGATTAAGTATGAAAATAATCCAAAAGTATATAGACTAGAGCCTAATCCAGAAGATTTGAATAGTCAAGTTAAGCGTTGGGTACCAGATGAGGATACTTTCAACTCTCTTAACTTCCGTTGGGATAGAATCGTGACAGTAGACGAAGCTGAGGTGTATGATAATGGAATTAATTTGCTGGAAGCCTAATATTTTATGGCTAATAAACAACTCGCTAGTTAGTGGGTTGTTTTTTTTTCGTACTCGCGTTATAATATGTATGTTTTTAGTGTCATTGCGAGGAGTTCTGATGAAATACAGGACGACGAAGCAATCCCAGTGTTTTGGCAACGTTGCTGGTCCACTGGGATTGCTTCGTCGTACCTCCTCGCAATGACACGATTCTAAATCATTTTTAATTTATAATTTAATATGGCAAAAATTAAAATCGCAATCAATGGCTTCCACCTACGCTAAAGCTTCGGCGGACAGGTCGGCCTAAATTAATTTTTAAATAGTTATATATGAACAATATCAAAGTAGCAATAAACGGGTTTGGGAGGATTGGCCGTCACGCTCTAAAAGTCGCTTTGGAAAAGAAAAATCTAGAGGTCGTTGCTATCAATGATCTAACTGACAATAAAACTTTGGCACATTTATTAAAATATGACACTGCTTATCCAGATTGGCCACACGCTATTTCTTCTGATGATGATAATATTATTATAGATGGTAAAAAAATTAAATGTTTTGCACAAAAAGATCCGGCTTCATTGCCTTGGAAAGATTTAGAAGTGGATGTGGTAATAGAATGTACTGGTGTATTTCGCGATAGAGATGGTGCCGGAAAACACTTAACCGCTGGTGCCAAAAAAGTAGTATTATCTGCTCCTGGTAAAGGCGAAGGAATTAAAACTTATGTTCGCGGTTTAAATTGTGGATCTTACAAAGATGGTAATGAAGATATAATTGATAATGCAAGTTGTACAACAAATTGTACGGCTCCAGTAATGCGGGTAATGGAAAACGAGTTTGGAATTGAAAAAGCCATGCTTACTACTATTCATTCTTATACTGCTGATCAAAACTTGCAAGATGGTCCACACAAGGATTTACGTCGGGCTAGAGCAGCCGCTCAAAATATGGTACCAACTTCAACGGGGGCAGCTATTGCTACGACCAAGGTCGTACCTGAAATTGAAGGTAAATTTGATGGTATTGCTGTTCGTGTTCCAACCATTACTGTTTCTTTGGTAGACTTTAGTTTGGTTTTGAAAAAAGACACAACAGTTGAAGAAATTAATAAAGCTTTGACTGAAGCGTCGAAAAGTTATTTAAAAGGTATTTTGGCTGTTACCAACGAACCACTAGTTTCATCAGATTTTATAGGCAATCCATATTCTTCCATTGCCGATCTTGGCATGACGAAAGTAGTTGCCGGCAATCTAGTCAAAATTATTTCTTGGTATGATAATGAATGGGGTTATGCTAATAGATTGGTTGAGATGGTGGAGATAGTTGGTCGGTAGAGACGCATTGAATGCGTCTGCACATTAGTAATTGAGTGATGATGTTAATTTATTGTATCGGTGTACTAGTACATGAGTACAAGGTAAAATTTGTTGAATTGTATTTTTTAAAAAATAGAACGCCAATTACCACAATCTCCACAATTTACAACAATCAGATTGTGGTCTATTTTGGTAATTGTGGAAATTGGCGTTCTATAAATTATTTAAGTTCATAATTTTATGCGTTTGAAAACTATCAAACAAATTCGAAATCTAGAAAATAAAACCGTTTTAGTTCGGGTGGATTTTAATGTACCAATTAAACGCAAGAAAGTGCTAGACAACACACGGTTGTTGGCAAGTTTACCAACTATAAAATATCTAACTGACAAAAAAGCCAAAGTAATTTTAGTTACTCATGTTGGTCGTCCTGGTGGCAAGATTGTTGCGAGTTTGAAGGTTGATTCGATTGTTGAAGAGCTTTCCAAATTATTAAAAAGAAAAGTTCAAAAACTGGAAACTGGAAATTGGAAATTAAATGATAAGAAAAAATTAGAAGTTTTGAAAAATATTGAGAAATTAAAATCAGGACAGGTTGCAATGATGGAGAATATTCGTTTTAGTCCGGATGAGAAAAAGAATACTGGAACATTCAGTCAAGAGTTGGCGAATTTGGCGGATTATTTTGTCTTAGATGGCTTTGCTGTAGCACATCGCGATTCCGCTTCAGTCACTGGTGTTGCCAAATATTTGCCAAGTTATGCTGGGTTACTTTTAGAAAAAGAAATAAAAGGTTTGAACAAGGTAATGGAAAAACCAAAAAAGCCATTTGTCGCAATAATTGGTGGAGCAAAGATGGAAACTAAAATTCCAGTAATAAAAGCAATGTTAAAAAAAGCTGATAATATTTTAATTGGTGGTGGTATTGTAAATACATATTTGAAAGCCAAAGGTTTTAAAGTTGGCGCATCTTTGATAGATAAAGATTATGAAAAAGAAGTTTTGAAATATTGCCGTTCGAAAAAGGTGATAAAACCAGTTGATCTTGTGGTTGGCGATATGAAGGGACAAAAATTTAGAGTGATAAGTTTGCCTATTGGAAAGGGATCCCTCGGCTCCTTCACCTCCGCTAAAGCTACGGTGAATCCGCTCGGGATGACAGCGGGTGAGGCCATATATGATATTGGACCAGAGACAATTAGACTTTATGCAAAATATATTAAAAAAGCAATGACATTAGTTTGGAATGGTGCTATGGGATATTTTGAACAAAAGCCATACGATATTGGTACTATGTCTATTGCTCGTTTAGTTGCCTCAGTTTCAAAAGGCCCAGCTTATGGTGTAATTGGTGGTGGAGAGACTTTGCAAGCTATGGATCTGACTGGCATGGATGAATATGTTGATATGGTTTCTACTGGTGGCGGAGCAATGCTTGAGTTTCTCTCTGGGAAGGAATTGCCGGGGGTCAAGGTTGTTAGCAGGTAAAATAATTCTTTCACATAACACGTATCACATAACACATATCACTTCAAAAATAGTCTTTAGTTTGCTATGTGGTACGTGTTATATGGTATGTGTTTTATTTTTGCGTTAAAAGTGTTATAATAAGCTTATCATTTATCATTTATCATTTATCATTTTTAATTAAGAAGGTATGCCTGTCAAAAAAACAATAAAACCAATTGAAGAAAAAAGTTGTTGCACCACCACTAGTTGCAATGCTGGTAAAAAAATCATGGCAACTCTGCTGGGAATTTTGGTTGTCTATGCAATAGTTTTGGTGGGTACTATGATTCGCAATAATTTAGTTGAGTATAATTATATTGGTCTATCTGATAGGATGGAGCGAAGTATTATAGTAGATGCCGATGGTAAAGTAACTGCCACACCAGATATTGCAGTAACTACAATGGGTATGATTTCCGAAGGTGCGACCGTGGCTGAAGCTCAAGAAAATAATACCCTGACAATGAATAAGCTAATTGCTAAATTGAAAGATATGGGAATTGCTGAGGCGGATTTGCAAACATTAAATTATAATATTTACCCACAGTATAATTATACTGAAGAAGAAGGTAGAATATTAGATGGTTACGAAGTACACCAAAGTTTGAATGTGAAGATTAGAGATCTAGAAAATGCTAATAATGTTTTAGCACTTGCCGGTGAAGTTGGTGCTAACAGTGTTAGTGGTTTAGATTTTACAATTGACGACAGCGAAGTTTACAAAATGCAGGCCAGAGAAAAAGCTCTGGAAAAGGTGATGCAAAAGACTAAATTTTTATCCAAATCGCTAGGAGTACAAGTAGTAAAGGTTGTATCTTATAATGAATATGAATCAGGTGCAAATGGTATGCCATATTACAAAGATATGATGATGGAATCAGCCTATGGTCTGGGTGGTGGAGCAACAGCTCCAGATGTTCAGTCTGGTAGCATGGATGTGGTGATGAATGTATCGGTGACGTTTGAGATAAGGTAAGGAATAAGGAGAAAGGAATAAGGAATAAACGACCCCGATTTAATCGGGGTTTTTTATCCCCTCTTGAGAGGGGCGCACACGACCTGCCCGCCATTGCCCGCAAGGCATGGCAGGCGGGAGTGGCGGGGTGTGTTGGCTCAAATTGACGAACACACTTCAAGCACTCCGTGTCTTACCCCTCTCAAGAGGGGATTTTAAATATTGACAAAAGATTTGAATTGAGTTATAATCAAAGCACAATTACAAAGGCGTTATTATCCGTTATCAGCGGAGAGTCTCCGGAAGAAAGCTTTAATTAGTGAGTAGAACCGGTCGGGTAAGCCCGTAATAGCTGTAATCAAGAGTCACGTATGTGAAAGTGAGATGGTACCACCCCACCAATTGAGGGGTTCTCGCACCTGCAAGGGTGTTTTTTAATTTAAAAAAGGAATAAGGAGTAAGGAATAAGGAGTAACTACTTTTTACTATTTTATTCCTTAATCCTTATTCCTTAATCCTTAAACAATATGGTATATAACGCAAGTAAAAACGAGCAAGAAGTTTTACGTTTTTGGGAAGAGAACAAGACTTTTGAAAAGTCTGTTGAATCTCGTCCAGCTGACAAGCCTTACGTATTTTACGATGGGCCTCCTTTTGCTACTGGATTACCACATTATGGGCATATCGTTGCCTTCCTTATGAAAGATATTGTGCCTCGCTATTGGACAATGCAAGGTAAAAGAGTGGAACGTAGATGGGGTTGGGATTGTCACGGACTTCCAATTGAAAATATTATTGAAAAAGATTTGAATTTAAAAAATAGGCAGGACATTGAAGATATGGGTGTTGGAGAATTTAATGAAGCCTGCCGTAGTACTGTTATGAAGTATGCTGAAGAATGGAAAACTACCATTAAACGTATGGGGCGTTGGGTAGATATGTCCGACCCCAGCCCAAGGCGGGCACGGCAAGACGGATCCGCCTCTGGCGGAGAGAGTTATGGGGATCATAGTTACAAAACCATGGACATTCAGTTTATGGAAAGTGTTTGGTGGGTATTTAAACAGCTGTGGGAAAAAGGATTAATTTATGAAGGTAAAAAATCAATGCATATTTGTCCGCGTTGTGTGACACCACTTTCAAATTTTGAAGTAACGCAGGGATATAAGGATGTGAAAGATTTGTCTGTAATTGCTAAATTTAAATTAAAAAATACCAAAGAAAAATTAGATTTAGATGGTGATGTATATATGCTTGCTTGGACAACTACACCTTGGACATTACCTGGAAATGTGGCACTGGCAGTGGGAGAAGATATTGATTATGTGGTTGTTAAACACAAGAATAATGGTGAAGAATATTATATTTGTGCAAAAGAAAGGCTTAGTGAAGTTTTTAAGAGTCAAGAAAAAGATGAATGTCTGGTTGAGAGCACTCTAAAAGGGTCTGATTTGGTAGGACTAGAATATGAACCATTATTTCCATACTTTGTCGACACAGAAAACGCTTTCAAAGTTGTGGAGGCAGATTTTGTTAGCACAGAAGATGGTACTGGTGTGGTTCATATTGCACCAGCTTTTGGTGAAGATGATTATCAGATTGGTGAGCGTGAAAAAACTGGTTGGATTCAGCATGTTACTATGGAAGGAAAATTTACCGAAGAAGTAACTGATTTTGTTGGTCAGGAAGTAAAACCAAAAGAAGACCCAACCAAAACTGATGTTGAGATTATAAAATATCTTGCAGGTAAGGGATTATTATTTGCCAAAGAAAAATTTGAACACAGCTATCCTCATTGTTGGCGTTGTGATACTCCGCTTCTCAATTATTCTACTTCGTCTTGGTTTGTGCGTGTTACAGATTTGAAAGATGACTTATTAAAAAATAATAAGAAAACAAATTGGGTACCAGATCATATAAAAGATGGTAGATTTGGTAAATGGTTGGAAGGTGCACGCGATTGGGCAATATCTAGAAATAGATTTTGGGGAAGCCCACTACCAGTTTGGAAAAGTGAAGATGGCGATGTGCTTTGTATTGGTAGTGTAGAAGAACTAGAAAAATTATCAGGTCAAAAAGTGGAAGATCTACATAAACATATTGTAGATGAAATTGTGATTAAAAAAGATGGTAAAGAATATAGACGTATTCCAGAAGTGTTAGATTGCTGGTTTGAGTCTGGTTCTATGCCTTATGGTCAGATGCATTATCCATTTGAAAATAAAGAAAGATTTGAGTCAGGTTATCCAGCCGAATTTATTGCTGAAGGTCAAGATCAGACTCGTGGCTGGTTTTATACACTTCATGTGTTGGCAACTGCTTTGACCAGCGGTAAAAATCCCTCAATACCAAAAACTGAAACTTGCCCAGCTTTTAAGAATGTAATTGTAAACGGAATTGTTTTGGCAGAAGATGGTAAGAAAATGAGTAAAAGACTAAAAAATTATCCAGATCCAATGGAAGTTTTGGAAAAGTATGGTGCTGATGCGATGCGTTATTACTTAGTCACATCTCCAGCTATGTATTCGGAGAGTCTTAATTTTTCTGAAGTTGGAGTACGGGAGATGTACAATAAAGTTGTTAATACTTTGCACAATGTCTATTCTTTTTATGAAATGTTTGCTCAACAAGGAATAAGGAATGAGGAACAAGTAGTAAGCGAAAACGTTTTAGACAAGTGGGTATTAGCTAAATTACAATTGTTGATTAAAGAAGTTACTGAAAAAATGAATGAATACAAGCTTGCAGAAGCAAGCCGACCAATTTTAGATTTTATTGATGATTTATCAACCTGGTATCTTCGTCGTTCACGTGATAGATTTAAGGGTTCCTCCTCCGCTAAAGCTACGGCGGACAAGGATGATGAGCAGGATAAACAATTTGCTCTAGCAACTTTGCGTGAAGTATTACTTATTTTGAGTAAAGTTATGGCGCCGTTTACGCCTTTTATTGCGGAGAGTATATACAAAGGAGTAAGGAATAAGGAGAAAGGAGTAAGTGAGAGTGTGCACCTTGAGAAATGGCCTGAGATTGATGATAGTTTGATAGATGATAAAGTGATAAATGATATGGAGAGGGTGAGAAAGATTGTAGAGATGGGGCATTCGCTTAGAAAAGAAGCGGGGATTCCGGTTAGACAACCACTTGGTCAGCTTTCGGCTTTCGGCTACCAGCTTTCAGACGAGTTGGGACAGGTTGTTGCCGATGAGTTGAATGTAAAAAATGTAGAGATAGGTGGAGATAAGGAGATAAAGGGAGACAAAATAATAACAAAAGAAGATGGGGATTTGAAAGTTGGTTTAAATACAGAAATTACTCCAGAGCTTAAAAAAGAAGGTTTGGTTCGTGAGATTGTGCGGGCGATAAATCAGATGCGTAAGGAACAGAAATTAACTATTGAAGATGTTGTAACAATTGAATATCATGTGGAGGATGAATTATTAAAGTCCGTGTTTGCGGAATATGCCGATGAAATAAAAAAACAGGTGTTAGCACGTGAGTTAATTCGAGAAAAGATATTACTTGATGAGTCTGATGATGTGGTGAAGAAAATTGATGGGAAGGAAGTACTGTTGGCGGTAAAAGTTGGTTAAAAACGTAAAAGAATCATCCGATGAAAATCAGATGATTTTTTTGATAAATGATAGATGATAAGTGATATTTACTTATATTATCATTTATCATCTATCATTTATCAAATTATTTTATTAGTATTTTACTATCCATAAATAATAATAAAATTCTGTGTATAAGCTGATTTGACTATTTAAAAAATAGTAGTATAATATCTCCGAAGCACAAAGCTTCTTTCGTCTGGGTAACATTCTCGGGCGAATAGAGCCTCATGGCTCAATTTATTCCTTATGGACCTACTGGTCTGTAATAGTGAGGATCCCTTTCCTCGACAATTAATTACTAAATTAAACCCAAGTTAAAATGTGTTAGCTTGGTTTTTTTATTTCTAAAATACTATGGAAAAGAAAAATTTTCTCTTTGTGTCACTTGATGCTCTTATCAATGATACAGCTTGGCAAGTTGTTAAAGAGGGTCACGCGGTTAAATATTATATAAAGAGTGAGGTGGAAAAAGATATTGCTGATGGTTTTGTGCCAAAGACTGATGATTGGGAAAAAGAAATAGATTGGGCTGACATTATTGTTTTTGACGATGTTTTAGGCCAAGGTGAAATTGCCCACAAATTACGCGAACAAGGAAAAATAGTTGTGGGTGGAACAGCTTATACTGATATGCTGGAAGATGATCGTTCGTTTGGTCAAAATGAATTGAAAAAACATAAAATAAATATTTTAGATTATAAAGAATTTACAGATTTTGATGAAGCTATTAATTTTGTAAAAGTAAATCCACGTGCATATGTTATAAAACCTAGTGGCGAGGCTCAAAATTATAAACGTTTATTGTTTGTTGGTATGGAAGATGATGGTAGTGACGTCATTAGGGTTTTAGAAGCTTACAAAAAAGTCTGGTCAAATGTAATTAAAGTTTTTCAATTACAGAAAAAAGTAAACGGGGTGGAAGTTGCAGTTGGTGCTTTTTTTAATGGTCATAAATTTCTTACACCTATCAATATTAATTTTGAACACAAAAAACTTTTTCCCGGTAATATTGGTCCAGCCACAGGTGAGATGGGAACTTCAATGTTTTGGTCTAGTCCAAATAAATTATTTAATTCCACTTTAAAAAAAGTTGAGGCAAAATTTGCTGAAGAGGGTTATGTTGGTTATGTAGATTTGAATTGCATAGTAAATGGTAATGGTATATATCCATTGGAGTGGACTACTCGTTTTGGCTATCCAACGATTTCAATTCAGCAAGATGGTATGAATATGCCAATCAGTGAGTTTTTGTATCGTATGGCTAGTGGTGAGGATTTTGAATTCAAAACTAAAAAAGGTTTTCAAGTTGGAGTGCGTATAGTAGTTCCACCATATCCTTTTTATGATAAAGATACTTTTGAATCATATTCCAAAAATGCAGTAGTAGTATTTAAAAAGAAAAATGGAGACGATGGAGGTGTGCATATTGAAGAATTAAAATTAATCAATGAACAATGGACAGTAACCGGTGTAGCTGGAAAAGCAGTAGTAATTACTGGTACCGGTCTTACTATGAAGCAAGCTCAGCAACAAGCTTATAATCGTATTCAAAATATTCTAATCCCAAATATGTATTATCGCAAAGACATCGGTGATCGCTGGCTGGAAGATAGTGACAAATTGCATAGTTGGGGTTATCTACACGAGGTTTGACTTTTACCTCAATACATGCTAAAATAGTCTAATAACATAGACTATTTTTAATTTTAAAAAATATGATGACAGTACAAGAAATTTTTGACCTAGCTTTAAAACTAGGCATCAAATCTGACCCTCGTGGACCAAAAGGCGTGCGGGATTATTTGGGTCGTGTAAAAAAAGAGTACGAAAACATGAAACCAAATGATAAAAAATATTTTAACAAAGAATCTTTAGAAAATCCTTATTCAGATAGCCATATTCATGCTACTTCAGGCAAAGAGGAAGTTAAGCGAGTAATGGCTGGCATTGATATTGATGCTTCGGAAATTTTAGTTGCTTCTCAGCTTGGAGAGAGAGGCAAGCAGGTTGATCTTATGATCGCTCATCATCCAGTTGGTGCTAGTCTGGCTAGTTTACATGTTGTTATGGATATGCAAGTTGATATTTTTGTTAAAGCTGGTGTACCAGTTCATATTGCTGAAAAAATAATGGAAGAAAGAATTAAGGAAGTTGGTCGTAGTGTCCATCCAGTCAACCATGATAGAGTAATTGATGTTGCAAAACTATTAAAAGTTAATCTGATCAATACTCATACTATGACAGACAATCTTGTAACTGATTTTTTGAATAAACATTTGACTAAGCAGAAACCAAAAACTGTTGGTGATATGTTGGAGGCACTTTTGGAAATTCCTGAATATCAGGAAGCTAAGAAAAAAGGTGCTGGTCCAAAGTTATTTGCCGGTAGTCCAAACCATCGAGTTGGAAAATATTTAGTTGAAATGACTGGTGGTACGAATCCTTCTGAAAAAATATACAAAGAATTGTCTCAATTTGGAATTAGTACCATAGTTGGTATGCACATGCGTGATGTTGGCAGAGAAAAAGCTAGTGAACATCATATGAATGTTGTGATTGCCGGTCATATGGCATCAGATTCTTTGGGTATGAATTTATTTTTGGATGAACTTGAGAAAAAGGGGATTGATGTGGTGCCGTGTAGTGGATTGATTAGGGTTAGTAGGGTTAAGAAATAAAATTAGTTAACAAGTTAGCAAGTGCTCAAGTTAACAGGTCTTGTATACTTGCAGACTTGCCAACTTGAGTACTTTTGTTTTATGAAAAAGAAAAATAAAATTGAACTTCTCGCTCCAGCAGGATCTCCCGAAAAAATGGACTATGCTTTTACGTATGGAGCCGATGCTGTATATATGGGTATCCCGGATTTTTCTTTGCGTGTTAGAATAAATAAGTTTGAATTGGGTGATGTAAAAAAAGCGATTGAACATGCACATCAGTGGGGTAAAAAAGTTTATGTCACAGCAAATATTTACGCACATAATGAACATTTGAAAAAACTACCGAGTTATTTAAAAAAATTAAATACTTGGAAACCAGATGCACTTATTATTTCCGACCCAGGTGTAATGCAAATGGCCAAGCAATATGCGCCAGATATTCCTATTCATGTCTCTACCCAAGCCAATGTGACAAATTGGCAAGCCGTAAAGTTTTGGGCAGATCAAGGTGCGGAGCGGGTTATTTTGGGTCGCGAAGTAACTCTGGAAGAAATAAAAGAAATTCACAAACGTGTACCAAAAGTTGAATTAGAGTATTTTGTTCACGGTGCGATGTGTATGAGTTATTCAGGTAGATGTATGTTGTCAGCTTGGTTAACAGGACGTAGTGCTAATTTAGGAGATTGTGTTCAGCCTTGTCGGTGGAAATATGATGTGAGGACTCACTCTGGATCTATTTTGACCAACACCCCCTCTGGCTCCCCCTTATTAGGGGGAGAACCCATAGAAGTGGAAGTAGAAGAACCGAAAAAACCAGGGATGAAAATTCCAGTTGAGGAAGATAGGCATGGGACATATATATTCAATTCCAAAGACATGTGTTTTATTGAATACTTGGATGAACTTATTGATGCTGGAATAGTGAGTTTGAAAATCGAAGGCCGAGCCAAGAGTGTCGCATATTTGGCTTGTGTTATTAAGGCATATAGAGAGGGGATTGATTATATTGTTCACGTAGGGGCAGGTTCCTCCAATATGGCGGACAAGCTCGACCTGCCCGCACGTAAGAAATATTTGCGCAAATTGAAGAAAAAATATCTAGATAAATTAATGCATCGTGGTTACACAACAGGATTTTTATTTGGTCCTGATAAAGTAGAACAGCAAACCGAAGTTAGCCATTTAGATTCAAAAGAAGAATTTGTTGGCGAGGTTATTCGTATCGGTAATGTAGAGACGCATTGCATGCGTCTCCGTGATCACCACCATACTGTCAATAAAATCAAAAAAATTTACATCCGTCCCCACAACGCATTAAAAATGGGGGATAAAATTAGAGTAATACAGCCTAATAAAAATGAGACTGAGTCGCAAAAACAGGCCAAAAATGAAACTGAGTTCCAATTTTCATTACCGCAAATTTACGCTGAAACTGGCGAAAAAGTTGATTCTGCACACGGTGGAACAGGGCAGTTAGTTTATATCCTAAGTAAAAGGGATATTAGACCGTATTCGGTGTTGATGAGAGTTAAATAGAACACGGATTTAACGCCTGCCTGCCGGCAGGGATTAAACAGATTAGAACTAATTTTTGAAAACACCCCAGATGAAGTTGGGGTATTTTATTTTTACGTTTATTTTGCTATACTAATATCAATTACTATTTAATCCTTACTCTTTATTCCTTATTGTATGAAAATAAAAAATATAACAGCTCGAGAAATTATTGATTCGCGTGGCAATCCAACAGTTGAAGCAATGGTTGAACTAACCGATGGTTCAGTCGGTATTGCAGCGGTGCCATCTGGTGCTTCTACTGGTGTGCATGAAGCTTTAGAATTGCGCGATGGCTCTACCAAGCGTTACGGTGGTAAAGGGGTTTTGTTAGCCGTAAAAAACGTTAATACTAGAATTGCGAAAAAGTTAGTAGGTCAGGATACTGGAAATCAGAGGATGATTGATAAGTTGATGATAGATTTAGATGGGACTGAAAACAAAAGTAAGTTAGGTGCTAACGCTATTTTGGCAGTTTCTCTAGCAAATTGTCGGGCGGCTGCTATGAGTACCAAAACACCATTGTATAAGTACATTCGCAATACTTATAAA
>JBDRSF010000033.1:0-6466 GCA_043825135.1 Candidatus Magasanikiibacteriota bacterium | reverse complement strand
TCAGACTACAAACAGTTGGATCCTAACGGAGCCAGTGTAATGAATTATAATAAAGCGTCATTTCATAAGAACAGACAATTTAAAGTAATGTTCAAGGTCTTAAAATACAGAGATTAGTACCACCGAATTTACCATTAAGCCTAATTAATTACGTAACTAAAACAAAAACACCGGAATTAACCAAGGTATGACATTTCTATTTCCCGTTGACATTCGAGAATTTTATATTGACAAAAAATAAAAAATACGCTATAATATTCTTGATCTTTTTAATAAGGAATTCATCGGGGTGGCCATGGTATAATCCGTCTCCACCCTCCTATCGTCAGGTTGCGCCGGATAAATTGTTACAACTTATAAATACTAAAGACCCTTTTTGGGGTGGCTATGGTGTAGTGGTAACACAGAGGCTTGTGGTGCCTTTATCACGGGTTCGATCCCCGTTAGCCACCCCTGAGTGGGGCTTTTAAATAGAATTAGTTTATCCGGCGTAACCCGACCAAAGGGAGGGTGGAGACGGATTGGCCACCCCAGTGGATTTCTTAATTAAAAAAACAGTTGCGATTGAGTCGGGACTGTTTTTTTATTAAGTTATTTTAGTTCTGGCAAAGTATTCTTATATGGCTTGCCTTTAGTACAAATTGAAAGATAGTTTAAAAAATATAACCAAAGTCGTCCATTGATTTTATAACGCCGAGAAGACACGGAACATTTTAAACTCATGTCTAATTTTGTCTTTCCTAATTTACTAAATTTTCTTGAAAGATCGGCATCTTCTCCATAACGAATATTAGAATCAAAACCGGTTGTTTTAACATAATCAGTTTTGCGAAAAACCATATTATTTCCCATAGGACCAACTCGCCCCAAAGACAGTATTTTTGCCCCCCAACCTAATAAATAATGAAAGATAAAACGTAAAACATCTTTCCACCATGGTGCATCGTAATATAACATTTGCCCACCCAGACAAACTATTTTTTTGTCTTTTTGAAATCTACTAACAACCTGTTGCAAATAATCTTCTGGTAAATGGGTGTCAGCATCAATATGTAGTATGTATTCACCTTGAGCCACCTCTGTACCAGTCTTCCTGGCTTGTCCTACGCCCTTTCTAGGCTCGTCAACGACCAAAACACCTAAAGACTCGGCTATTTGCTTTGTTTTATCTGTAGAGGTATTATTGACCACGATTATTTCAACAGCAAAATTGCCTTGTTGTTTTTGGGCATATTTAATACTCTCAGCAATATACTTTTCTTCATTGTAGGCTGGAATAATTATAGAGAATTGTTTTTGGTATTTTTTCATACAGTTTCATTATACCAGAAATATAGTAAATACAAAATCTGCCATAGCCGGCAGATTTTTTATTTAGATATTATTCTTTAAAACACTTTGTTATAAACCCCACCATCTGGACCCCAAACATTTTCATAACCCGGTACAAAAGCACTACCTCCCATAGGATCTTGGTCAGGATAAAAATCACTACCTTCTTTTTGGGTTCCCCATTGCACTTGAAAAAATGCGCCACCATCAAAAGGTGATGTCCGACTGATTATATTTAACTGATTTTCTACAAAAATAGTAATACTCCAAGAAAGCAAAGCTATGATCAAACCAAGCACAGCAAATTTAATTGTTTTTTGAGCTTTTTTGATTTTTTCCTCATCACCACCAGCCAACATCCAGACAAAACCAGCATAAAAAATATAGGCTAGAAAAAACATCCCTAACAAACTAAGGGAAATTTCAATAATATGAGCTACTATCATGCGAGGGTCTTCAGCTGTGCCAAAATTTGCACCTTCTTCACCTGCCACAGCTTGTAATTGATTTAATATTTCTCCACTCTGCACTCCAGTCTCGGCCTCGTCACCAGTCTGAGCCAAAACTTGTAAACTAAATAATCCACTAAGTAAAAACAGGAATGTAATTATAATTATTTTTTTCATAATTTAATAACTAATATATCTCACAACTAAAGTGTAATTATAAAATCATCTAGTTGGGGCTCTGGAAAATCTACTTTTTCTCCTGAAACTTCTCCACCAACAAAAAGAGTAATGGTATATGACAGAAAAACGATCGTCAAACCTATAATTGATCCGACAATTATTTTTTTAGCTTTGTTTACTGTTTCTTCTTCTCCACGTGAATTGATGTAAAGAAAACCACCATAAACTACTAGGGCCAGAAATATTGAACCAAATAAACCAAGGGCAAATGTTATTATATTTACTATTATTAACTGTGGTGAGGTTGGTTGACCTAATCCAGCAGCTCCAGCTCCTTTATCTATTTGGGTGGTAATCTGATTAGATAGATTCACCTGAGCCTGGACTGAAGTTGCAAACCAAAATAGACTTAGTAAGGAAAATATAAAAACGAAAATTATTAAATATTTTTTCATATACTATTTGGTAAGGGCTGTGCTGGTTGTTTTTGACAAAATCGCCAAAACAACAAAATTAGTAATACTGTAAGAGGCCACCACAATCACTAAACCTATTATGGAACCAACGATTATTTTTTGTGATTTTTTGATTGTTTCTTCTTCGCCCCGAGCAGTCATCCAGAGGTAACCAGCATAGACCATCAGAAGCAGGAAAATTACACCCACCATTGCCAAGGCAGCTTTTACTACAGTACCCAAGGTTTCAGATAAAGTTGTTTCAGTGACTGGTCCGTAGCCAGCCTGGGTAGCAGCAGTATCTACCATTTTACCCCCAATATCAATAGCTAAAACTGGAGCGATAAATAAAAACATTACAATTAAGCTGAGAAAAAAACTTTTTATTTTCATATTGATTATATTGTTATATTGCTATATTGTTATATGGCTATATTGTTAATTTATCGTTTGTGTATTTTAATCAACTATCCGTAAATCCGCATAATCCGCCCCGCCTTTGGCAGTGGCCCCGTCCAGAGGCGGGGTAATCCGTATATATTTATAAACAAAAGCAGTTAACTTCTAAAACCTACCAGTCACAAAACTAGTAATAGCATAGGCACTCAAAACTATCACTAGACCAATAATTGTGCTTATTATAATTTTTTGTGATTTTTTGATTGTTTCTTCTTCTCCGCGGGCGGTCATCCAGAGATAACCAGCATAGACCATCAGGATAAGAAAAATAATACCAACTAAACTAAGGGCGGCATTTATTCCAGATCCTATTATGTTTTCCAAACCTGGATCACCAACATTGGCTTTGCCTGCCACAGCTTTTAATGGCCCGTCAGCACCACCGAGACCTTGTGCAAAAACAATAGTGGCTGATAAAGAAAAACTAAATATAATTATAGCAAGTAGAATAATTTTTTTCATATATCTAAAATAAATAATATTTGTATTAAAAAACTTTTTATTTTATTATTCCCACTTACTGCTTTGTTCCCATTTTGATTTTTCATCTCTGTCTTTAGCTAAATTCTGGCATTCTTCTTTAGTTTTTTGATCTGGTAACCACTGACCATCACTAGCACTTACTTTTTGACTTGGATATTCTTTTTGAAGTATTACTACATCACATTGGGCTTTGGTTAAAAGTGTTCCAGTCCAACCTGATTGACCAACACCAAAAAATCCGCCTTCTGTTTCCCAGCGATCAAGACAACAACCAACTGGATCACCCTCAACTGCTCCTGGTACAGCTGTACCGGAAGTACCTGTCTGACCTTTTATTAATCTGTTATTTATCAACAGAGTAACACTATAGGCACCAAGGACTATTAACAAGCCAATAATTGATCCGATTACAGTATTTTTTGCTTTGGTTATTTCTTCCTCATTGCCCCGAGCTAGGAGCCAGCGAAAACCTCCGTAAAAAATGATTATAAAAAATATTAAACCAACGGTTGATAAAGCAACCTTCAAAACATTTCCACCAACTTGAGTTATATCGGTCTCACTAACGCCAGTTTTTCCAACAGCTTGACCCAACAAAGTATCAGAGTCTTTGGCTGTGTATGGTGCAGTTAGCACAAAACTAGGCATTAGGAACAATGTAAGTAGTGTAATAAATAAAATTTTGTGTTTTTTGGACATGTTTTTTTATTATCCTCCAAAACCTGGGTCATATTCTCATTCATCATCTTCTTGGCTACCGACTGTCATTTCGCAATTATTATCAGTGCAAAGCTCTGTGCAACCAACATTTTTGTAGAGATTATTTGTTGGACAATTAACCCATTCAGCCAAACACTCTCCTAATCCTTCTATTTTACAATAACCATCCTTAAGATCGGCCTCAAAAATACCAGTCAAACAACACACTTGTTCATTTCCACCTGAACACAGGTTTGTTTCACAGTTATTTTCAGCCGTACAATTACTTCTCATACCTGATAAAGAAGCTCCATAAACATCCTCGCAATGATTTATAGGCTGACAACTCCAAGTAGAATGTTTTGTAGTACAATCATTTACTTGCTCCGCACCACCACCAGTATTCTCACCCCTCACCCCCTTGAAAACAAAATTAGTAATGGCATAGGAGGATACCACAATGATGATACCGATAATGGCTCCGGTGATAGTGTTGAGGGCTTTTTTTTCTTGTTCTTGATTACCTCGCGCCACCATCCACAAAATACCTCCGTACAACATCAGAGCAAAAAAGAGAACGCCCACCATTGAAAGTAAAACTCCGATCATATTTCCGATTATGTCGGGAATAGAACCACTCTCAAGTCCGGCGGCTGAGCGAGTTGCTTCTAAACCAAAATCTTCTGCCAAAACCGGCACTGCCAAAAAACAAATTATTCCGATTATTATAAAAAAAATATTAATTTTCTTATTTATTTTAAACATAATTTTTTATTAAAAAATTTTATTTTTATTTCCATTCGCAAATTTGCCCAAAGGCGCCAGAAGCACAGTCTGTTTTAGAACGAGATTCACATAATTGCTTCTCTGTTCCTTTTGGTGCACAACCAATACTATCATCCAACCATTCGCAGATATCTTTATTCACCCCTTTACAAGCTGGTTTTTCTATTTCACAAATATCTAGAATTTCAACACCACTCTTTGTTTTACAGGTTTCTTTTGTTGTTGTCAGGACAGGAGCTGTTACTGCTGCCGGTGCCGGAGCTTCTCCACCACCAACTATCTTACTTGAATCAATCACAAAACTAATCAAAACATAGGCTGACAACACGATTATCACCCCAACCGCAGCTGACACCATTGTGTTCAGAGCCTTTTTTTCTCTTTCTTGATTACCAGCTGAAGACATCCACATCACCCCACCATAAACCATCAAGGCAAAAAATACAATTCCCACCAGTGACAAAATCCCACCCAATAAATTACCAATCATTGTCTGAAGTGTAACACTTTTAAACTGCTGTAAAGATGGCACATTTTCAAGTGTTTTGTCTATACCATATTGAGCGTGAACAGCCAGAGTTGGGATTAGCAACATTGCCACTATTATAATTGTTAGAAAAAATTTCTTCATAAACTTTTACCTCACAAAAACACCCGGCCGACTCAGTCGGGATTAAAACACGTCGCCTTCAGTTAAAACATCTTGATGCGTAGCAATCAAAAGTCTAGAGGTGATAAAGCGAGTGATAGAGTAGGCTGATAAAATAATTACTAAACCAATTACAGCGGCTGTTAATATCTTTTGAGCATCTTTTACACTTTCTTCATTGCCACCAGCTGTCATCCATTTGAATCCAGCATAAAGAATAATAACCAATGAAACAGTACCGAGAAGACCTAGGGCAGCTCTGATTATTGTAGCTGTAGTAAATCTAATATCCTGATTACCAAGACCAGTGTACTGACCATAATCTAACCCAATATATGGACCACTTTGAGCACTTACGAATGAGATAAAGCCTAGTATTCCGAATAGTACAAGGAATGAGGCAATAAACGAAATTTTGTTTTTGGACATAGATGTGTTGTTTAGATGTTAGTAAAAAATATTATTAAATTTTTTTCTCAGCATGCTCTCCCTCCAAAGACGAACACCGGGATATGTCATTGCGAACCCTGATTCGCATCAGGGTGAAATAATCCCAGTCTTTAAAGCATTAACTGTGGCATTAAAGTATGGGATTGCTTCGTCAGCAGATGCGAATCTGCTTCCTCGCAATGACACAGTAATGCAATGACACAGAATACGTGTCATTGCGAGTGCGAGCGAAGCGAAGACACGCGGCAATCCCAGTCTTCAACGCTCAAAACCCTGCTGATAAATCTTCCCAATCGGGATTATTTTTTTCTATTAAATCTATTTTCTTTTGTCTTGAGCCAGCTTTTAATTGTTTTTCTCATTTTATAGCATTTTCTGGATCAGTGTAAGTTTCAAAATATACTAGATCTTGTAAATTATATTTGCTAGTAAAACTTAGTTTTTTAGTTTTCTGTTTATGTTCCCAGATTCTTCTTATTAAATTATTTGTTATTCCTACATACAATGTGCCATTTTCTTTGTTT
>JBDRSF010000032.1:0-16481 GCA_043825135.1 Candidatus Magasanikiibacteriota bacterium | reverse complement strand
GTCCCCCACCAGACATATCATGACCCTCACTGTGTTCCATTTTTTTCATATCTTCAATAACCTCGTAACCACTATCTTTAATTACTTTCTTGACTGCCATATCATCTACCTCAACTTCAAACTCAACCGTAGCTTTTTCGGTCGCATAATTTACATTGGCGTTTTTCACAATGCTAGACTTATTAAGTTTTTTTTCAATTGTCAGAGCACACGAAGCACAGTGCATGCCTTTTATATTGTATTCATTTTTCATAAGGTTTTCGTTAATCCCGAGACTACACGAAGTGAGTGAGGGATCTTTCGAAGCAAAGGTATAGTGAGCTACCACATAAATATGTAGTTCAAATTATTAACTCTTCGAAAGATCTCTCCTCTTCCATTTTCGCTCTCGCTCAATGGATTCGTTCGAGATATTTTTTAAACTACTCTACAATAAACTTACCCCTTACCATCCCCATCCAACAACTAAACGGAATAGTGCCCGATTCTTCGGGTGTAAATTCAACTATATTGTCACCTGAATTTATTTTCTTACTTATATTCAGACTAGGAACAATAATTTTATTTGTACAGCCAGTCGCGCCATCGCCATCAATAATCCATTTCACTGGTACGCCTTTTTTCAGATTTATTACTTGCGGTTCAAATCCATAATAACCAATATTCATCTTCACAACTTGCTCACCACCGTCATCTGAAAATTGCAACTCAGTTTCATTTTTTGAACTAGGTAAAAAATCACTATTTAGACCAAGCATAGCAAGGCCTGATTGCATGGTATAGAAAGCAAATACTACTATTAGTATACCAATTACCAACTGAAAGACAACTCGTTTGCGATTTTTGGCACGACTGCTGGCAATACCGAGTGTTAAAAGTATTGGTAAGGTTCCGAGAGCAAATAAAAACATAGTGAAAGCTCCTGTCCAGAAACTACCAGATGACAAAGCAAACAATTGCATGCTCTGCGTAAAACCGCATGGTAAAAAGAACGTTATTCCACCAAGTAAAACTGGTGCCAATCTATGTTCTGATTCTTTCAATCTATTCCAAGTTTTCATTATTCCGCGAGGCATTCTAATTCCAAATGAAGACATAGACGGAAACAGGCCAACAATATTCAAGCCCAGCCAGACCAAAATTATAGCCAACACAACAGTCATTATAGCGGTAATGCGCAAAGAAATACTAAACCAACCACCAATCATTCCTAGAACTCCGCCGAGAACAAAGAAAGTTGCCAAACGACCAAGATGAAATATCAGATGTGGTTTAACGCTAGCTTTATAAAAACTACCCTGCGTTTTATACTTAGATGCAAACGACATCACCACCGCACCGACAATAACCAGACAAGTAGACATAGATGCTACAATCCCCACCACAAAAGCCACACCAAAACTAACTTCGCTGGTATCTATCTCCAATAATCTCATCACACCAATCCATTTCAAGTACTTAAATACTATATAAATTCCAACTAAAGCCAGAAATGCATAAAACCATTGCTGTTTATTAGCTTTGAAACTATTTTTAATCAGTTCTTCAGAAGCATCATACCCAAGCTCTTTTATCTTTTTTATTACACCGAGCACATCTAGATTTCCCTGGTAACGAATTTCCGCTGTCTTCTTTTTACTACACACTACAACCCTATTTATTTCTTCTATCTGATTGAGTTCGTCTGTGATTATTATTTCACACGAAGTACATGTCATGCCTGCTATGTGTATTGTTTTTTTATTCATAATAATTTTCTTAATAATGTATGTAACTCAAGCCTTTAGGCTTGACCTAGAAAAGAATATCTAATGATTTAATGCGTCAAGCCTAAAGGCTTGAGTTACACTTTTTATAAAATAAAAAACCACACTAAAATTAAAACAACAAAAGTGTGGCTTTATTTATTTTAAAAAGTTTTCGGATGTAGTATTCCTAAACCAAACAATCTAAGAAGATAGTTAAACAAATTAAAACCACCGTATTTGTCTCTAATATTTTTTAGATAAAATTTAAAATCACAATATCTGACAATGGCATAAAATGTGATAACAGATAGAACAGATAGAACAGATAAAATCAAAATAAAGTTATCCAACATTTTGGCAAACGAGGTAACAATCATATAGTTATGTTGGGATTGCGATGAATCAGATGAATGGGTCATATCGGCCATACCACAACCTGCATGCTCCGAATTATCTCCGGCAATAGCCTGAAAAGAGGCTCCACAACAAAAAAGAAGGCCGATACCTATCAGCAAAACAATGGTGCTTGAGAATAATTTTTTATGTTTAATCCAATTCATACTATTTTAGTATATATATTATACATATATAAATAAAAAATTGCAAGATGTGGATTATATCAAAACCAAACAACTTCCCCCTTCCTCAACTACATCCTCCACCAAAGGATGTTTTTCTAAATACTGCAAAACTTCCTGACGCAAAACACCAGTTCCACCACCATAAATTATTCTACCCATATCTTGTTTATTTTTATGCATATCAAAAACAAAAGTCTCTATTTTTTCTAGAGCTTCAGTCGGATACAAACTATGTAAATCTAAGACTGGGATATCTGCCCCGATTTCAGCTGCGAAAATTTTGGCTTGTTTGTTGTTCATATAGCTGACAGTATACAATATTCATGAAACAAAATACAAGGTGATACACCTTGTATTTTTTGTGCCGCGGGAGAGACTCGAACTCTCACGCCCGAAAGCACTGGTTCCTAAAACCAGCGTGTCTACCATTTCACCACCGCGGCATATACTTTTTTGCAGTTTCGAATTTCCTAGATAACATATTACCACAATGCTGAAGATAAATCAAGTGCAATAATCTGACAGAATCCTTATTGGCAAAAGATAAAATTTTTACTCTTTTGCCTTCTTGTCGAAAAGATCCTATTTTATCTTTTTTTAATTCCGACTCAATCCAATCTAAAAATACTTTACTAGCTGAAAATAATCTGATTTTCAATTGTAAATTTTTACTTTCTGGATGCTTAAATTCACAAATATTTCCATCACCATCAAAACACCCTCTTAAAAAATGATAGAAATATTTTCTTGGTACTTTTATTTTACCCAAAGTCTTAGATTTATTAGGCGACATTCCTATTGAAAGTAGAAAATTATAAAAAATTACATCTCCGAATTGAATTACAAAATATTTTTTCTCTTTTTCTTTTGCTCTTGATTTTTTACCAATCTTATTATTAAGACCAAGACAATCCTTAAAGATTTTAACCAACCCTTCATCTTTTGAGGTAAAGACGATATGCCGACCATCTGGTGAAAGATTACCATCTGACGCAATAAGGCCAATGGCATACGCAAACTTATCTGACCACTCTATTTTTGTCTTTCCCAAAGGTTTCATATTTTATAATCCGTGAATACCAATATTGTACTATAAAAATATTGCGTTGTCAATCATCATCCTTGACCAACTAATCATTATCTGATATTATAATAATAACTTAAACGCCTCACAAGAGGTTCACAACAAGGGGAACTCTGATGAGAAGATTCCTATCTCTAACCCTCATGGTCCTCGTGTTCCTGACCACCCCCTCCACCAGCAAGGCAAGCGATAACGCCGAGTGGGAGAAAATGGTCGAAGTCTACGAGGACTTCAAGACGCATTACAACCAAGACATCTCGGGATACACCCAGCCGAATGCCTGCATGCACTGGGTGAACACCGCTTACCTCCTGTCTGAGTTCTATCGCTTGCGAGGTGATGTGGCCGCAAACCTCGCCCAAAGAAAAATGGATCTTATCCACACAAACACCTGGAACAAACAGGCAGGACGTGATGGCTGGGCTGAGTGGGGAGAAATGCGACTCGAAGAGATTGATGACCTCTTGCTCCAGCTCTGGCACATGACGAATTATGCCTTCACCTGTCGGAGGAACGTCTCGATCACTTCATCTGTCGTCTGCCTGGCGAGCCACTAGCCACCCCCGTTCTTTCACAAGGAGGAGACCTCCTAACCCTTCGTTCCCAACTTGAACACGAATGGGTTGGGTACGAGGCAAAGACAATCTTAAAAAGGTTGTTTTTGTTTTTTTAAAAATTTTTAAAAAACAAATCAATTGTTTGTCCTCCCCTTACGAAGGGGAGGTGGCTGAGCCCGTGAAACAGGGCGAAGACGGAGGGGTTTATTAGCGAACCAGACCCCCTAAACACTCACCCTATCGGGTTCGTGTGTGTTCCCCCTTCGTAAGGGGGAATCAAAAATGACAAACCCCGCCAATTTGGCGGGGTAATATTCTATGTAATCTGTATTTTACTTATCCTTTCTTCCAAACAATCCGAACTTCTTCTTCGGAGCATCATCATTTTTCAACTCAGGTCTTGGTGGTACAGCTGGAGAAGGTGCAGATTTGGCCTTGTCATCCATCATCTTATTATAAGAAGAAGTCTTAGGAGATTGAAAGCCACTATTTCTTCTATCGTTTCCACCTCTAAAACCGCCACCACCGTTTCCACTTCTATATCCGCCACCGTTTCTGTTTCCACCACCGCGACTGTCTGATCTTGGTGGACGAGGTGGATCATCTACAAAACCTTCTGGTCTTGTTAACAATGCTTTCATAGAAAGATTGACGCGTCCCATGCTATCAATTTCTTTTACTTTTACTTTTACAGTATCGCCAAGTTTCAAAACATCACCAGGTTTGTTTACTCTTTCATAACTAATTTCGCTCACATGAACAAGTCCATCTTTTCCAGGAATCAAATTCACAAAGGCGCCAAAGTCTTCAATACGAACGACCTTGCCTTCAAAAATTTCACCGGCCTCAATCTCTCTGGTAAGTTCATTAATAATTTTCTTGGCTTTTTCCATAGCTTCACCATCATTTGTTGTGATCATCACACGACCATCTTGTTCAATATCAATAGTAGCACCAGTCTCTTCGGTAATCTTCTTGATTGTTTTACCACCTGGACCAATAATATCACCGATTTTTTCTGGATCAATTTGAATTGTTTCAATCCTAGGAGCATATTTTGAAAGTTCTGCTTTTGGCTCGACAATAACAGCGGTCATGCTGGCTAATATTTGTAAACGAGCATCTTTTGATTGTTTCAAAGTCTGTTCTACAATGTTCCAAGTAATTCCGTGTGTTTTTGTATCCATCTGCATAGCAGTAATACCTTCACTAGTACCGGTAATCTTAAAATCCATTCCACCAGGACCATCTTCTATGTCTTGCAAGTCTGTTAAAACTTTCCAATCTGTAATATTGCCCTTTTCATCTGAGCGAGATGATAAACCCATGGCCATACCAGCTACTGGTTTTTTGATTGGTACACCAGCTGCCATAAGTGATAAAGATGAACCACAAGTAGAAGCCATTGAACTAGAGCCATTTGAACTTAATACTTCTGACACTACCCGAATAGCATAAGGAAAATCTTCTTCTGCTGGTAACACTGGTTCCAAAGCTCTTTCAGCTAAAGCACCGTGACCAATGGCCCGTCTTCCTGGTCCTCTCATAAATCCAGTTTCTCCATAAGTATATGGACCATCATTATAATGATGCATATAGCGCTTGGTGCCATCTTCTTCCATAGTATCTAAAGTCTGAACATCGCCAGGAGCACCCAAAGTTACAACGGAAAGAACATGAGTGTCACCACGCATAAACATTCCTGAACCATGCACACGTGGCAGTAAATCAATTTCTGATTTTAACTCACGAATATCAGTAAGTTTTCTACCATCAAGACGTTGCTCACTGGTTAAAATTCTTTTACTAATTTCATTAGAAACATAAAGCTTTATATTATTAAGACCAGCTTTTTGTTCATCTTCTGTATATTCTTTTCCATTTAAAAACTCTACTAATTTCCCTTTGATTTCATCCACCATTATGGTGCGTTCAACTTTGGAAATTTTTGGAGAGTTAAAAATCATTCCTTCAGCACTATCAGCTACAAATTTCTCACAAAGCTGTCTGACTTCTTCTTCTTTATTGTCACCAACCTCTTTGATATCATCTGCTAGCTCAGGAACCAAATCTTTGGCCTTCCCAACTTCTGATTGAACTTTTTTGATTAAATCTAATACTGGAGTCATTTGTTCAGATCCCCATTTCATGGCTTTGAACATTGTATCTTCATCAACTTCAGATGCACCAGCTTCTACCATTACTAATTTTTCTGGAGTACCAGCAACGATTAAATCAAGTTTACCAGTTTTTGCTTCTTCAAAACTGATGTTTAATTTAAATTCGCCATTTTCATCCAAACCAACTCTAGTTCCGGCAATAGGACCATCCCAAGCAATTGGTGAAATAGCAACAGCACAAGAAGCTGCTAACAGGGCTGTGATAGCAGCATCATTTTCGCCATCAACACAGAGGGCTGTTAAAACAACCTGCACATCATTGCGAACGCGTTCGTCAAACAATGGTCTAATAACTCGGTCAACCATACGACCGGTTAAAATGGCCTCATCAGTTGGACGACCTTCGCGTTTCATAAAACGACTGCCTTTTATTTTTCCGGCAGCATAAAGTTTTTCCTCAAACTCCACCATTAGAGGAAAATAATCAATACCATCTCGCACGTCTTTTGATTTGATGACCGTTGCGAGAATAACAGTGTCACCATAGCGCACAGTACAACTACCATGTGCTTGAGGAACAAACTTACCAGTTTCAATGGTAAGAGTTCGGCCACCCCACTCGGTGGACCAATTCTTTACTTCCATATATTTTTTCTTTGTGGGTTGACCTAGAGACGGTAGATCCTCCATCTAAGGCGGGACCTAATAGTTTCCAGACCAACACCGTGAATTATTTTATGATAAATGATAAATGATACTTTCTAAGCTAGTTATCATTTATCATCTATCATTTATCATCTATCATTTATCATCTATCATTTATCATTTATTATTAACTCCTTCTCTTAACAACCTTCTTCGTACTATACCCCTTACTCATAATCAAAAACCTCTCTTTTTCTTTCCCCAGATCAAGAAAACTGTCAGCTTCGTCAATCAATTTGTGAGATGAAGTATCACCAAAAGCAACAACTTCAACTTGTTTACCAGTAGCTTGTAAATATTCTACTAATGGCAGATAGTCGCCATCGCCAGATACAATTACTACTGCATCCAAGCTAGGAGCAAGACGAATAGCGTCAACTGTCAAACCAACATCCCAATCAGCTTTTTTAAATCCTGAAGCATAAACTTGCAAATCTTTTTCTTGGGTTTCAATACCGAGATTATACAAAGCATCAAAAAATGGTTTTTCATCATTGCTTTCAGTGCGAACCACATAGGCAATTGCGCGAATCAATTTTCTTTCGGCAACCGCGTCTTTCACAATATTACCAAAATTAACCTTTTGACTATAAAGATTTTTTGCGCTGTAATACAAATTTTGTACATCAATAAACACCCCAACGCGCTGATCGGGGTGTTTCAGAGGATTTTTATTGTTTGGTTTCTTCTTGAACATCTGTTTTTTCTTCAGCAAGCTCAGCTAATTCAGCTTCTTTTCTAAGAAGAGCTTTTGCTTGTTTTAGTTTTAATTTTTTGACCAAATCTTCGTAAGATTTATTATCTTCTTTCTTCAAATAAGTTAATAGCTTACGTCTTTCACCTACTTTACGGAGTAAACCACGACGAGATGAATGATCTTTGTGGTGAGCCTTCAAATGCTCGGCCAATTCTTTTAATTCCTCGGTCAAAATAGCAATTTGTACCTCGGTAGAACCAGTATCACCTTCATGTGTCTGGTATTTTTTAATTATTCGCTTCTTTTTGTTCTTGTCCAACATATATAATATGTGTTACCGGGCCATAGCTAGCTATTTCAAAGCCGACAATGGTCTAGTCCCGACTAAGTCGGGATATGATTAATATGGGTAGAGTATACCTTAATATGTAGGATTTGTCAATAGTCGTCTTAAAATAATCATATATTTTCCTTACAACCCTTCCTTTATAACTTCTCCTAGTTTATACCCATTACAATGCTTCATCATCCCCAAATATGACTGCAAACTCTGGTTTAAACTCTCGTCCGTTATCTCACCTGCCTGCCAAAGTCGTTTTTTCTCTGACAATTTCTTAAACATCCGCCTTTTTGTTTTTGTTCGCAAGACGATACAGTGTGGTAAAATAACATAACCGAGAAAATCAATGCCTTGTCTGCATTTTTTGATTGATACTTTGTCTGGGTGGAGTAAGAGCCAGAGCTCTTGTTGAAGAAAAAAGTCAATTGTTTTTAGTTGTTGCTCTAACACATTTTGAGTGTCGCCGAGCAAAACAAAATCATCTGCATACCTAAAATAGTGTTTTACTTTAAGTTTGTGTTTGATAAACTGATCTAATTCATTCAAATATATGTTTGCAAAAATTTGGGAAGTAACATTGCCGATGGGTAATCCACACGTGTCATTGCGAGAAGTTCGCGCGACGAAGCAATCCCTTACAATGTTTAAATTATCTCTTTTATCACCCCCCCCCCCCCGATGGTATTTGGGTATTAAACAAAGGTTGCGATGAAAAACCAGTAATAATTTGTTCCACCATCCACAAAAACTGGCTGTCTTTAATCTTTCTCTGGATTATTTGCAATAGTTTTTGGTGAGACACACTATCAAAAAATTTTTTAATGTCGCATTTAAGCGCGAACGATGGTTTGGTGTAATTATGACTGGCGGAACGCAAGATGTTGGACAAATTTTTAACAGCAAGATGTGTTCCTTTGCCAATGCGAGATGAATAAGAGTGAAAAATGAAAGTCGGATTAAATATTCTGTATAATTCTATAAAAACAAGATGGTGGACTACTCTGTCTCTGACGGCCGCTTTTGAGATAACCCTGTGTTTCGGATCCCAGATATGAAATGTATGATATTGGCCGTGTTTGTAACTGTGGTTTAATAATTCCTCGCGCAAGACAAACAAATTATCTTCCAAATTACGCTCAAATAGCATTACGTCCGGCCTATTGTTCTTACCAGTGCGAAACTCGCGCCATGCGGAAAAAACGTTTTCTAATTTAATTAATTCATTATACATATATGGATAATCAAATAAATAACAAAGAAATTCCGATAATCACAAAAACGATTCAGTTGTACAAAATGTACTATAAATATCTGGAGTTGTTCCCGAAAAAAGATAAATATGCGATGGGAGCTGTTTGTGAAAGGTACATAATTGAAATCTTGGAGATATTGTTGCGAGCTGGATATGTACCTAAGCCGGAAAAGCCGTTGCTTATTAAAACTGCCAGCAACAAATTTGATATGCTAAAAATATTCATCCGTTTGTTGCGTGAGCTGGACATTATAGACCAGAAAAAATATCTTGCGTTACAAACAGTGATACAAGAAATCGGCAAAATGTTTGGTGGATGGATAAAATCATTATCACCAGCAAAATAGCAAGGAAAACCCCGCTCCAGTGTTGCATCGGAGCGGGGTTTTAATGCAAAAACTACCCGAGGACAGACACCCCGCCGGCATAGTCACCGTTGGCGTGCAGACTCCGGTAGTCGAAGCGCGCCCTGTCATCGTTCGCCTTGAAGTAGAGCGAGTAAGCGGAGGACTGCCACAATTATTGTCTTCTTCCTCCTGCTGGCACCAGAAAAACATTACTGTTTCTCTTGAATTTTATTCTGTCCCAGATTGGACATTAGAAAAAGACAAGTAGTGTCTGCATCTTTGAGTATTCTCTCCGGCAATCCAACACTCACGAACAATGAACCGCCGAACTCTGATACTTTCCAAAAATGGAGAATCAACGACCTTGATCCATTTCTAAACCAAGATACATTAGCCAATTCGTAAATTATTTTATCATAGATCAAATAAAAACACAACGACAGGATTATCCAAATCCTGTCGTGAAAAAAGCCCAAGTGCCAACCAGCCAAAGCCAATTGACACAAGAGACAAAAGATCAAGAAACCAAGAACTTACTACCCGAGGACAGACACCCCGCCGGCATAGTCACCGTCGGCGAGCAGATTCCGGCGGACGAAGCGCGCCCCGCCATCGCCCGCCCTGAAGCAGAGCGAGTAAGCGGAGGACTGCCACTGGAGCGCGGCCATATCCAAACCCGGCGTGTTGTAGTTGCTCCCGCAGACGTCGGGGTACGCCGTAACGACCGCAGGCACTTCCACGCCGGACAGAATCAGGCGCGTCTCGGGAATCCGCTTGATGAACTCGCGGTCAGCCGGAATTCCGAAGCCCTGAAGCGCAGGGAAGTACACCCCGCACACCGACCCTTTCGCCATGGCATCAATCAGACGTTCCTGGCGAGTTTCTGTGACGACCGTCACCTGCCTGGCGAGTTCGCCGTGGCGGTGGTTGGTGAATCCGCGGTTCGGAAACTGTGCGCGGTAAGCACGCTCCATGGCCGGCACCAGCACGCCATCCAACATCTGACTGAGGTCGCCGTCCAGCTGAGGCATGACCCACGGAAAGTACGGACGGGCAAGAAGATTGCCAATCCGCGTGCTCTGATGCACAAACTCCAGCACGGCATTGCACCGTGCCTCGAACTCCCCGACCGACATAAACTTGCAACCACGGCCGAAGTACTCTTTGGCGCGAACGTAACGCCCTCTGTACTCCACCTGAAACTGGTCGTGATGGAACACGCGGTTCTCGTCCACGAATCCACCCATCCCCTTGAATGGGATGCCACGACCAGTATGGTCGAAGAAGGGGTTCGTTGCCACTTCCACGACTGCAACGCCGTCCATGATCTTGCACGTCAGTTCGCCGGTAGCGATCTTCCGAGCAATCTCTTCACCACCCAGCTTCGTCAGCAGACCCTGGGTATGACCGCGGGTCCAATCCGAAAACTTCGGCGGTTCCACAGGCGAAAGTTCGCTTTTCGCTATCATCACGCGAACCATCTCTTCGCCACCCAGAATCTGAACCAACCGATGGTCTTCAGCACGTGTCAAACTTCCGTAATCCATCTCACACCTCCATTTCGCAGGCTGTAATGGCCCGCATCTAACATGTTGCCCCTGCCCGAGGCTCGGGTCTCATCTCAAATGAGAAGAGCTTTGAAATCACGTTTGAAAACCCAAAATCAAAGTTCTTCTCATTTTTAATTAACCTAAAAATTGTGTAAAGAACGAATACAGTATTAAACCACAAAACCACAACCTTGTCAACACCTTATTTTTGCTGTACAATACACCCACTATGACTGAAGAAATATATCAATTAGACGAGGATTTGAACCCAAGGCTGGTTGATCCCAGAGAACAAGTCGAGGAAGAAATAATAGAAATAACCCTTAGACCTCAAACTCTGGGTGAATTTGTAGGCCAAGAACAAATCAAAGAGCCATTAAATATTTCAATTGAAGCTGCCAAAAAACGCGGTGAGCCCATTGAGCATGTTTTGTTATATGGAAATCCCGGATTGGGCAAAACTACACTGGCAAATATTATTGCCAAAGAAATGGGGGTAAATATAAAAATAACCGCTGGCCCAGCTTTGGAACGAGTGGGAGATTTGGCCGCCATACTTTCTAATTTGGAAGAGGGTGATGTTTTGTTTATTGATGAAATTCACCGCATGAATAAAACGATTGAAGAAGTGTTGTATTCTGCTATGGAAGATTTTGCCATTGATTTAATTCTTGGCAAAGGCCCAGCTGCTAGAACTATGCGCATGCCGTTAGATAAATTCACTCTAATTGGTGCTACTACAAAAATGAGCTTATTATCAGGACCTCTGCGAGATAGATTCGGACATGTGTTTCATTTAAATTTTTATGAACATAGTGATATTGAACAAATTGTTAATCGCAATGCGAAAATATTAGCTGTTGATATGAATCCTGAGGCTGGTGAAATTATTGCTAAACGCGCCAGAAGAACCCCTCGAGTGGCCAACAGGCTACTAAAACGCGTCCGCGACTTTGCTGAAGTCAAATTTAATGGTAAAATAGATAAAGACATAACCCATCAAGCACTGACCATGCTAAACATTGACGAGCACGGCTTAGATGAAGTTGATAAAAAAATTCTCACAGCAATTATAGAAAGATTTGAAGGTGGGCCCGTCGGACTAAACACTTTAGCCGCAGCAGTAGCCGAAGAGATGGACACGATTGAATCAATTTACGAACCATACTTACTACAAACCGGAATGATTGAAAGAACACCGAGAGGGAGGAAGGCCACTAAACTTGCCTATGATCATTTAGGAGTTGGGAAGAAGTTTAAGAAACAAGAAGAGATGTTGTGATGTTTAAATTCATCCCGAACGAATCCATTGAGCGTGAGCGAAAATGGATGAGGAGGGATCTTTCCTAACACCATATTTTCTAAAACAAAATAAATATTCATTAAACTAAATTCGAGATAAGAAAGATCCCTGCGCCACCGCTAAAGCTTTAGGCGACACGCGGTCGTCGTCAGAATTTTTTGCGAAAAAAATTCTTCCTCGCTCGGGATTAACCGAACCCTATGTTAACCATCCCCCTCTACACCTTCCTCTTCCTCTACCTCATCTTCTTGGTAATTTTCGTCGCTTTTGCTATTATAAATTTCTACCACATAGTCATGACTGCTTCTTTTACATTGGCTAGTTTTATTATTACTTTTTTTACTTTTACACTTACAGTTCTAACCCTTTATTTCACCTGGCAAGTAATAAGCACTGTCAACTGGCAGGCTGATGTACTATTATTTAATACCGAATGGTTGACTGGTTCGGTAATCTTTTAAATTGTCCAATTCATCCCGAACGAATTTATCAAGCGTGAGTGAAGATAAATGAGGAGGGATCTGTCGAAGAACCAGGCTAATCTATATATTTAATAATATGGTACCAAGGGGGACAGGGGTTTACTATGTATACATTACGGCTAGCATAAGTGGGGTTATATATGTTGGCTTTACTGACTCGCTGTTCAAAAGAATTAAAGAACATAAAAAAGGAGCTTACAATAATGCATTTAGTAAAAAATACAAAGTAGATAGATTGGTATATTGGGAACACTGTTTTAGTAAAGTAGAAGCTTTAAAAAGAGAAAGGCAAATTAAGCAATATCGCAGAGAAAAGAAAATAAAATTAATTGAAGAACATAATCAAAATTGGGAGGATTTATATTCTAGTATTATAGAATTGTCAAAATTAAAATCATCATATTAAGTATTAAAAAAACTTATTTAAGAAAGATCCCTGCGCCACCGCTAAAGCTTTAGGCGACACGCGGTCGTCGTAGAAATTTTTTGCGAAAAAAATTTCTCCTCGCTCGGGATTAACTGGACCCTATGCTCATCTCCCACCTCATAAAACAAAAACCTTACGAAAAAATAGAATTCTTGTTGCGTCGACACCCTATTACTTTTATATCTATTTTATTTTTATTTTTAATTTTGAGCCTAATACCAGTAGCGTTGTATTTTTTATTTAATAACCTCTATCCACAATTATTGACCGGTGAAATTTCATATCCGTTATTAGTATTATTTGCTAGTATTTACTATTTGAGTATCTATTTATTTTTTTATTCTCAATTTATTGATTTTTATTTAGACCTTTGGATTGTTACAAATGATAGAATTGTTGATATAGAACAATTCGGTCTTTTTTCTAGAACCACATCTGAACTTGATTTATACAGAATTCAAGATGTGTCTGTAGATGTTAGTGGTTTTTTCCCTACAATCTTAAAATATGGTAATGTAACTGTTAAAACTGCTTCTAGCAATAGTGATATTGTATTTAGAAATATCCCCAATCCAAACCAAGTGCGACAAGGATTAATTCAGTTGTCTGAAGAGGATTTGAAGTTTCACCATCAGTAACGCATTCGTAATCCCGAAACCTTGAGCGACTGAAAGGAGTCGAAAGGTGAGGGATCTTTCCTAGTGATGTAAATTTTAAAACAAAAATAAGTGGTCTTAAATAAATCGAGGCAAGAAAGATCCCTGCGCCACCGCTAAAGCTTTAGGCGACACGCGGTCGTCGTCAAAATTTTTGCGAAAAAATTTTTCCTCACTCGGGATTAACCATAGCATATGCTTAATTGGTTCACCATTTTACCACTCTACACCCAAATACTTATAACATACCTAATTGTGATAAACATCATCACTTTTTTTTTATTTTGGCTTAGATAAATTAAAATCACAGTTACAACATCGCCGTATTAGTGAAAAAATGTTATGGATCTTGTCTGCTATCGGTGGGTCAATCGGCGCACTACTAGCAATGAACTTCTTCAGACACAAAACCAAAAAACTTTCTTTTCAAGCAGGGATCGCGACGATTTTGGCAGGGCAGATTTTGTTAGTTTATTTAATCTATATTTTAATATAGATTAAAATATATATTAAAAAACTACTCTTCACAAGAAGAGTAGTTTTATTTGTGTCGTGTTACGTGTTATGTGTCTCGTGATATGTGTTATTCCCCAGCTCTACAACAATAATCCCCTGTCTCGCTATTCACCAAAATCTCCTCACCATCTTTGATAAAAATCGGTGCGTGAATTCTAAGACCATTATCAAGTCCAATTTCTTTGGTAACATTACCAGAAGCGCTGTCACCTTTAACTGCCGGCGGAGCATCTACTACTTTATATTGAATCTTTTTTGGTAATTGAATAACAACCACATTACCATCGTGCATCATTGCTATCACTTCTAAACCTTCTTTTAAATATTTAACATCATTACCAATAATATCACCACTAACATCTACAGTTTCAAAAGTCTCCTGATTCATAAAAGAATAATTCTCACCACTCTCGTATAAATACTGCATATTCTGACGATTTACACTAACACTATCAATCGTCTCACCACTTTTAAAAGTCATTTCCATGCCTTTGCCAGTATTTATATTTTTTAATTTGGTCTTAAAAAAGGCCTGCCCCTTACCTGGGTTGGTAAATGAAAAATCCGAAATAACATATAGTTCATTATTGTGTCGGATAATTGCTCCCTTTTTAATTTCAGTTGTGTCGCCCATATTTTTTGATTAATTTGATTATCCCGCCTCTGGCAGGGATCCCGTCCTAAGGCGGGATTGGTTTATTAGTCTTTTCAAAGACCATTAAACTATTAAACCAATCAACAACTAAACAAATCACTCGCTGGTAATATTATCACATCATCAATGTTTTTACAAGACAAAAGCACTTGAATTAGGCGGTCAACTCCTAGCGCGATGCCGGCTGATTCGAGTATTGTTTTTAGGGCTTCAATAAATTCCGCATCTATTTCATAAACTTCTTTTCCTAATTTTTTTCTTTCCAATTGTTCCTCTTGCAAACGCTTCAATTGTTCATCAGCATCAGTCAGCTCAGTAAAAGCATTGGCGATTTCTATGCCATTTATATAAACTTCAAATCTTTCAGCATAACCAATTTCTTTTTCAGAAAGTTTGGAAAGCGACGCCATCTGCGCTGGATAATGATGAATAATAATATTACCCATATTAACCAACTTCGGCTCAATCTCATCCAAAAATATCCGATAAAATAATTCTTCATAACTTTCACCCACTTCTGGTTTAAAACCTCTGGCTACACATAACTCAAGCATTTTCTCGCTATTTAAACAATCGTCCAAATCAACATTTACAATATCCTTCCACAATTCTTTCATAGACAAAATTTTCCAATCTTTATCAAACGACTTTTGACTTTTTCCACCAAAGGCGGATTCGCCTTTGGTGGAGACTTTTGACTTTTGACTTTCCATTCTTTCTAACAAATAACTAACCAAATTTCTAACATCCCCCATCAAAGTATAAAAGTCAGTATTACACCGATACCATTCTATCATGGTAAACTCCGGATTATGATAACCTCCAAAACTCTCATAATCACGATAACATTTTCCCAAATAAAAAATCTTATCAAAACCAGCTGACAACATTTTTTTCATAGCATACTCGGGTGAAGTATGAAGATAGCTATTATATTTTTGATTATATTCATTGTGAAAAAAAACTTTCATGGCTGATAAATTTGGTTCTTGTCCAGGATATTTAACTAAGGCTGGCGGGTCAACTTCTACAAATTCTTGCAACCAAAAAAATTCACGGATTAATTTTATAATTTCAAACCGCGCTTCTAAATTCTTTTTATTTTTTGCAATATGAAATACTTGTGACATACGCACATATTTTGCCTTAAAACAGTTAGAAAGTCAAGATTATATTACAAAGCAAAAACCCGCCTTAACAGACGAGTTTTGCCATACAGTATTTGGGCACCTTCAGATAACTGAATTAAACCCACGATTATTATACACTATTTGCAAATATTATGCAAAGTGTTTTCAATCCGTCCTTGTGGACAAATTGTGGAGTATATTTATGATTTCGCTCGAACCTATTTTATCAAAAATTCTTGAAAAAATCCACTCGCTCCGCCCCGCCGCCCGCCGCCGAGAACGGCGGCCTGCTTCGCAGAAAAACTTTCTTTACATTTTTGGATTTCACGCG